>NZ_CP124069.1:0-55993 GCF_030438365.2 [Borrelia] finlandensis | reverse complement strand
TAATAAGAGTTTATTAGTATACTAATAAACTCTTATTAAAGGCATTTTATAGCATTTAATTTACAATTTAATAACTAAATGTTAATACACACTTAAAAATCAATCAATTCCTAGTTTATCTTTCAATAAGTCCAATTTTTCAGCATCCATGCTAAGCTTATTTAAATCCAAAGCATTAATAATTGCAATTATCTCTTCGCGAGAAAATCTCTTTCCTCTTAAAAAATGATTTTCAAAACTGTTAAAAGCGATAGGCACAATTTCTCTTACTATGCTTATCAATGCTTTAGCATATTCACACATTTCTTTTGGCGAATTTTCTTTAATTTCTTTTGGACTGTCTAGGGCTAATCGCAATTTAATAAAATGAAAAAGATTATTTAAATCAATTTGCCAATACCATTCGGTATATAAACTTAAAGGCAAAACTATTCTTGAGAGTTCTTTTGGAATATTAGAATTGATCATATCTTGATAAAGCTCATAAGAATGTTTTTGATGCTGCTTTATTTTGTCCGACAATTTTTCCAAAGACTTAAACTCTTTTTCAGAGCTATTAATAGAAGTTTGACACTTTAAATCTTCTTCTAAGGGGACATAAAATTCCTCTCTTGCCAAGCTATAGCATCCAGAAACTTCATTAATCCTTGCGGTTCTATGCCTCATCCATTGCCTTGCAACAAATATTGGAGCTTTAACATGAAATGTAAAAACCACCTGCTCCAATGGGCTTGTGTGCCCATTTCTTATTAAATAGTCAATAAGTTCCTCATTTTTTCTTTTAACACTCTCTTCTCGATAAGAAATCCTTGCAGCCTTAACTATTCTCTTATCATCTCCCATGAAATCAATAAGTTTTAAAAACCCATTATCCAAAATTTTATATTCTTTATTCAAAAATTGATTCTCCTTCCTTAAGGCAAATTTTATTAGTTAAGAATATAAATATGCAAGTAAATATTAAAAATGTAAATATTCAGAACGAAAATATTCAGAACGAAAATATTATATCATAAGAACAGCCTTAATAGGGAGATCAATATTGACCTTATTAAATAAAAAAGGCAGAAACTAATATAATTAGCTTCAAACCTTTTTGCTTTAACCTCTAATTATTTATAAATTTATATATCTAACTATTTCATGTATAAAGAAATAGCCATTACTTTTGTAAGATCTCTTGCACCTTGAGCTACCTTAACAACATTAGAAATAGCCTTTGCAACATCTTTTTTTGCTAATACTTGATCCTTATTTGACGGATTCAAACCATTAACCATATTGAGAACTTTTTGAGCCTCTTGAACTGTTTCATCCAAAGCCCTTTCAGAAGCCATTAAAGTTTCTTTAACTTGCTCCACTTTAGCAAATTCTTCTTTTGTCAATTCCAATTCCTTATTATTCGGAGATTTATTTGACATTATTTGCTTCTCTATTAAAAATGTTGCTTCACCAGCAACAGAAACAGCTTTTTGGGTTTCTTGAACAGCCTTTTTAGACATTTCAACAACCTTGTTTGCATCCTCAGCAACCATTCCTGAACACTTTGCCACAATAGTTGCTTCTTTTGATGCAACAACAGCCCCTTTAGCAACATCTGACATCAAAGACATTGAACCTACAAACTTTTTAACCACTCCCGCATCATTTGATTCTACCAATTCAAGAGATGATTCTCTAACTCCTTCTAATTTACTAGAAACATCTTCGGTTACCTTGTTAATAGCGGCTAGAGCTTGATTAACTTGATCTTTTTGATCTAATTTTTTATTATCTTTTTGACCTGAGTGTTCTAAAACATTGGATTGAGGCTTGAGAATATTTGCATTGTTAGAATCTGCAAACACATTTAAACTTACAAATCCAAACAATAATCCATTAATTATTAAATTACTAAATATTTTAGTCATTGTTAATTCTCCTTATTTAAACATTTATTTTTATTATTTTAAAACATAACTAAATTAGAATCAATACATATTTGAATAAAAACATATAATTAACTTTTTTAATTAAGAATGACCTTAAAAATAAAGGGTTTTTAATAAAGATTAAAAACACTTAGATTTTACATTAAAATGGGGAGAACGGTGTTATTTCATAATAGTTAGATTTATTATTATAAAATAACACATGAAAAATGTAACTCAATCACAAACAAAAACAAGGCTAATAACAAAAAATTTTAAAATTAATGTACTTTAGCAAACATTGACATTAAGATCAATACTAATTACATTGCTAATAAATTCAAAAAAACCCAAACGAAATATTTTAAGCTTTTTTTAAAAAAAATATTTTAAACAATTAATTTATTAAATTGTATTTTAAATGCATAAAAAAACATTGAAAATTAAACAAATTGAAATATATTTATATTAGAAATCAAAAATATTGAGCTTGCCAAATAAAACTAATGATTAATTTTTTTTAAGGATTGCGTTTTGCAAAGAAACAAAATTTGGAAAACATTGAAACTGTTTCAAATAACTTTACTGGTCTCATGCTCTTTTTATTCTAAATCAAACAACACAGAAGCGACAAGTGAATTACAATCAAGCTCCATTGAACTTGGAAAAATTAAAGTTTTACAAAAAACAGAAAAGATTGTAAACACCCAAAATCTTCAAAACTTACAACAAAGCCAGTTCTTTAAAACTGAAAAAGAAAAAATAATTAAAAAAATTGCACAAGAATTTGATGAGAATGAAAAATTGATTAATAAAATAGGTCCAAATATCGAAATGTTTGCTCAAACAATAAACACAGATATTCAAAAAATCGAACCTGCTGATCAATTTGGAATAAATAAAACCTCATTCACAGAAAAAAAAGACAGTAATATTGACTTTATGTTACAAGACAAGCGACTTAGAAGATTATTTTACTCATCTTTAAATTATGATGAAAATAAAATCAAAAAATTAGCCACAATACTCGCGCAAACATCAAGCTCAAACAACTACCATTACATACTTATTGGTTCAATTTTTTGGACAGGATTTAAAATCCAAGAAGCATTTGAAGGCACTGTTAATATTTTAACTAAAGACAAGCAAAAGCGCCTAATTTTTAATTTTAGAACAAAAACAGTAAAAGAGATTCAAGAAAATTTTGAAAAACTAATACAAGAGAGAAATTCATGGATAAAAATCGTCGATAACATTATTGACGAATATGACAAAAATACGGGAGGATGCAAAGCTGATGGAAAAATTCTCGGAGAAGTAATAAGGGTTGGATACGAACATAAACTCGACTCAAATAAAAGTATGCAAATTTTAAACAATATTGAAACACCGCTAAAAACCTGTTGTAACCACATACACTACTAATTGGTGGTGTATGTGCGGTTGGTGTACGAATCAAAGGAGGTTAACATTAAAAAAAGCTTAAAATATTAAAAACATAAAATAGAGATTTGATTTTTTAATATTAAATAATAATATTGTTATTCGACAAATCTTGCAATGCAGTTATATTATTTTGTATTAAAATCAATCACCATTAATTTTGACTTATAAATATGCATAAGGAGAGTATTTTGACAAAAGCTAAACTAAATATAATCAAGCTTAATACTATTGCAATGATATTAACTTTAATTTGCACTTCATGTGCTGTTAATCCAATTGATCCAAAAGTAAAAAGCCGCACTGATATAAAAGAAAGCAACCAAAAATCTGGAAATCCAGAGTCTTTAAATCAAAAATATCAAGAAGAAACTAAGGTCTCAAAATTAGAAGCACTTACCAAGAAGCTAAAAGATCAGAAAAATGAAGAAATTGCAAAAATAGCTAAAATTACAGAATCTGATTTCATAGATACTCTTGCCAATGAAATCAAACCCATTTATTTTGATACAGCAACTAAAGAAACTAAAACAAATGCAAAAATGCAAATAAAAAGAATAATTTATTCATCTTTAAATTACGATGAAGACAAAATGAATAAATTAAAAGAAATTCTTGAAACGCTTAAAGGTAGCCCCGATTACGAAAATATAATCAGAGGACTACTTTATCACAAAGCACTGGGCATTCAAGAACAACTAGACAGCCATTTAGAATTAATACAAAAAAAAGAGGAATCAAACGATCTACTAATACACGCAGAATTTGACCTAATGCTAAAAGAAAAGTTCAAAGAAACTTTAGAAAAAACTGTTAAAGAAGCTTCCCAAATAATTAAAGAAATTGAAGAATATTACTCTGTAGAAAAAAATAGAGAGGGTCTTGATACAGAAATACTTAAAAAAAATGAAGATGCTTATAAAAAAGATTGCATAGCATACTACATAAATGAAAATTACCAAATATTTGATTATTCTACTTACAGTGCGGAATTTAAACAAAACCAATTAAAGTAATAATATAAGCAACAAACAAATGTTGCACTTGATATTTTTTTAAAAAAAAGAGAAGTTAATTCTTCTCTTTTTTTAGACTCATAATCTAAATCTAAACTGAAAACAACAACATCTTTTATCAAATAAGATTTGTTATTTGGAAATACTGCAATACAGTTATATATATTATTTTATGTTGAAATTAATGCATGTTAATTTTAAATTAATATTTGTTAATTTCAATTTATAAGGAAATTATTTTGACAAAATTTAAACTAAACGTAATTAAGCTTAGCGTCATTGCAGCGATATTAACTTTAATTTGCATCTCGTGCACCGTTAATCTACTTGATCCAAAAAGCCCAACCGATGTAAAAGAAAACGCCGAAAATTTAGAAAATGAAGCTGGAAATCCGGGATCTTTAGAACAAAAATCCCAAGAAGAAACTACAGCCTCAAAATTAGAAGCAATTGCCAAAACACTGGAAGCTCAAAAAGAGAAAGAAAATACAGAAATAGAAAAAATCAAACAAGAATCTGATCTCTTAGAAACTCTTGACAGTAAAATCCAGCCTGTGTATTTTACCGAACCAGGAACAACCGAAGAAACCAAAAAAAATGTAAAAATGCAAATAAAAAGAATAATTTATTCATCCTTGGATTACGAAAAAGATAAAATAAATAAATTAAAAGAAATTATTGAAACACTTAAAGACAGCCCAGATCGCGAATATATAGCTAGAGGATTACTCTACCACACAGCACTAGGCATTCAAGAACAAATAGAAAAGAATTTAAAATCAATAAAAGGCGGATTCACTACTTTAAGCGAAAAAGAGTTGGAAGAGCTGCTAATACACGCAGAATTTGACTTAAAACTAAAAGAAAAGTTTAAAAAAACTTTGGAAAAAACGGTTGACGAAGTTTCCAAAACAATTAAAGACATTAAAGATTATTACTCTGCAGAAAAAAGCAAAGAATACAGTCTTAGTGATTCAGAAATTAAAAAAATTGAAGATTCTGTAACAAAAGAATATATAGTAGGCCACATAACTGAAAATTACCAAATATTTGATTCTGCCACTTACAGCGCTGAAAAAAAACAAACGGTAAATCTAGACAACTAGCATATCCAAAAAAAACAATGTGTTGCGCTTGACACTTAAGAGGAGCTAATTTCTCTCCTTTTTTCAAGCTAGCAATATAAATCCGAACCAAAAATAACGCTCCTTTAAAGTTTAAATTTAAACTTTAAAGGATTTTTTAATATCAAAAAAAAGAAATAAAGAAAAACGGCCTAAAAACAACAATAGAAATTTAATCTTTTAATTCTTATTTAAGAATGTTGTTATTTGACAATTGTTGCAATATAGTTATATTATTATTTTGCATTAGAATTAATAAATATTGATTTTTAATTTGTAAGGAGAGTATTTTGACAAAATTTAAACTAGGCATAATTAGGCTTAGCGCCATTGCGGCAATATTGGCTTTAATTTTCATTTCATGCGCTAATAACCCAATTGATCCAAAGGTAAACGGCTACGCCAATGTAAAAGAAGACACAGAAAATTTAAAAAATGAAACTGGGAACTTTGCTTCTGAAAATCAAGAAGAGCGAAAAGATGCAATCACAAAATTAAAAAAATTTGGCAAGGAACTGGAAGATCAAAAAGAAAAAGAAGATGCTAAAATGCCTAAAGATACTAAGGATAATTTAGCAGATGATCTTGGAATATACCCTATGTATTATGGAAAAGATCAAGAAGCTAAAGAAAAACTTGATAAAGCTCCAGGAACTAAATTTACCGTAGTAGATGCAGAAACTCAAAAAACTGAAAAACTGAAAATAGAAAGAATAATTCAAGCTTCTTTAAATTACGAAGAGGTAAAAATAAAGAAATTAAAAGAAATTCTTAAAAAAGCTAAGGGAAAAGCTAAGGAAAAAGTTGAGGGAAAAGATGATGGCGAATACATGATTAGAAATCTACTCTATGGCAAAGCTCTAGATATTCAAACACAAATAGACAGCCATTTAGAATCAACAAAAGACGATAAATTAAAAACTCTAAGCCTAGAAAACTTAAAAGAACTACTAATACACGTAGAATTTGACTTAATGCTAAAAGAAAAGTTCAAAAAAGCTTTGAAAAAAACTGTTGAAGAAGTTCCCCAAGAAATTCAAAAAATTGAAGAAATTAAAGAAGATGATAAAAAAGAATACATAATAAGCCAATACATAATAAGCCACATAGCTGAAAATTACCCAATAATATTTGATTATTCTACTCACAATGCTAAATCTAAACAAAAAAAATTCGATGAATTAAAAGCAATATAATCTAAAGAAAAAATAATATATTGCACTTAATGTTTTAAAAAAGAGAAGTTAATTCTTCTCTTTTTTTTTGCTTACAACCTAAATCCAAATAAATCCAAACTAAAACACAATAATAAATTTAATCTTTAATTAAGAAATAATAAAATTGATATTTCAATATATTGAAATATAGTTATGCTATTTTTTTGCATTAAAATTAATAAATATTAGTTTTAATTTATAAGGAGAGTATTTTGATAACAACTAACCTAAACACAACCAAGCTTAGCATCATCGTAGCAACACTGACCTTAATTTGCGTCTCATGTGCCGTTAGTCCAATGGCTCCAGAAGTAAACAGCTACACCAATGCAAAAGAAGACACCGAAAATTTAAAAAATGCATCTGGGGACATTAATTCTTTAAGTCAAAAATCTCTAAAAGAAGTTACAATCGCAAAATTAAAAGAACTTGGCAATAAACTAACAGCTCAAAAAAAAGAAGAAGATGCTAACATGCCTAAAGATACTAAGAATTTAGCAGATGAACTTGGAATATACCCTATGTATTATGGAAAAGATCAAGAAGCTAAAGAAAAACTTGAAAAAGATGAAAAAACTAAATTTACCGTAGTAGGTGAACAAACTCAAAAAACTGAAAAACTGAAAATAGAAAGAATAATTCAAGCTTCTTTAAATTACGAAGAGGGAAAAATAAAGAAATTAAAAGAAATTCTTGAAAAAGTTAAGGGAAAAGATGAGGGCGAATACATGATTATAGATCTACTCTATGGCAAAGCTCTAGATATTCAAACACAAATAGACAAACATTTAGAATCAATAAAAGAAGATAATTTAAAAACTCTAAGCGAAGAAAATTTAAAAGAACTACTAATACACGTAGAATTTGACTTAATGCTAAAAGAAAAGTTTAAAAAAACTTTGAAAAAAACGGTTGAAGAAGTTCCCCAAGAAATTCAAGAAATTGAAGAAGAGAGCATAATAAGCTACATAGCTGAAAATTACCCAACAATATTTGATTATTCTACTTACAATGCTAAATCTAAACAAGAAAAATTAAATGAATTAAAAAAAATAATCTAAATAAAAAATAATATATTAAACTTTATATTTTAAAAAAGAGAAGCTTTAACTTCTCTTTTTTTGGGCTTACAGCCCAGAACCAAATAAATCTAAATAAGTTCAATCCAATTATATTAATATTATTATTTGACAATATTATTAATATAATTATAATATTATTTTATATTAAAAATTAATTAATACTGGTTTTAATTTATAAGGAGAGTATTTTGAAAAAAGCCAAACTAAATATAATCAAGATTAATATTATTACAATGATATTAACTTTAATTTGCATCTCATGTGCACCTTTTAACAAAATCAATCCCAAGGCAAATGGAAACACCAAGCTTAAAAAAAACACCAGGCTGAAAAAACCCGCCAATCCGGGGGAAAACACCCAAAATTTTGAAGATAAATCTGGAGACCTTGGCGCTTCTGATAAAAAATTTATGGGAACTACCGCTTCAGAGCTAAAAGCAATTGGCAAGGAGCTGGAAGATCGAAAAAATCAATACGATATACAAATAGCCAAAATTACTAATGAAGAATCTAGCCTATTAGATACTTATATTCGGGCTTATGAACTAGCTAACGAAAATGAAAAAATGCTTTTAAAAAGATTGCTTCTTTCATCTTTAGATTATAAAAAAGAAAACATAGAGACATTAAAAGAAATTCTTGAAAAACTCATAAATAATCACGAAAACGACCCCAAAATTGCTGCAAATTTCCTTTATCGCATAGCACTAGATATTCAATTAAAACTGGAAAAGCACTTAAAATCAATAAATGAAAAACTGGACACTCTAAGCAAAGAAAATTCAAAAGAAGATTTAGAGACATTGCTAGAACAAGTAAAATCTGACTTACAGCTACAAGAAAAGTTTAAAAAAACCCTAAACAAAACTCTTGAAGATTACCGTAAAAATACTAACAACATTCAAGAAAATAAAGTACTAGTAGAACACTTTAATAAATATTACAAAGACTCTGATTCTTTACAATCTGCCTTTTATTAATTTTAATAAAAAAATTAATATATTGAACTTTATATTTTAAAAAAGAGAAGTTTTAACTTCTCTTTTTTTTAGGCTCACAACCCAAATCCAAATAAATCCAATCTAAAAATAACAATAAAATTTAATCTTTAAATATTAAATAATAATATTGTTATTTGACAATTATTGTAATATAGTTATATTATTATTTTATATTAGAATTAATTAATATTAGTTTTAATTTATAAGGAGAGTATTTTGACAAAAGCTAAACTAAATATAATCAAGCTTAATACTATTGCAATGATATTAACTTTAATTTGTATCTCATGTGCACCTTTTAGCAAAATCGCTCCTAAAGCAAATGCAAACACTAAACCAAAAAAAATCACCAATCCGGGGGAAAACACCCAAAATTTTGAAGATAAATCTGGAGACCTTAGCGCTTCTGATGAAAAAATTATGGAAACTACCGCTTCAGAGTTAAAAACAATTGGTAAGGAACTGGAAGATCAAAAAAAAGAAGAAAATATACAAATAGCTAAAATTGCTAAGGAAAAATTTGATTTCCTAAGCACTTTTAAAGTTGGTCCTTATGATCTTATTGATGAAGATATCCAAATGAAAATAAAAAGAACGCTTTACTCATCTTTGGATTATAAAAAAGAAAATATAGAAAAATTAAAAGAAATTCTTGAAATACTTAAAAAAAATTCCGAACATCACAATATAATTGGAAGATTGATTTATCACATATCATGGGGCATTCAATTCCAAATAGAGCAAGATTTAAAATTAATACAAAATGGAGTAGAAAATCTAAGTCAAGAAGAATCTAAATCATTACTAATGCGAATAAAATCCAACTTAGAGATAAAACAAAGACTTAAAAAAACCTTAAACGAAACTCTTAAAGTTTATAATCAAAATACTCAAGACAATGAGAAAATACTGGCAGAACACTTTAATCAATATTACAAAGATTTTGATACTTTAAAACCTGCCTTTTACTAATAAAAAGAAAAATAATATGTTGCACTTGATATTTTAAAAAGAGAAGTTAATTCTTCTCTTTTTTTTTTAGACTCATAATCTAAATCCAAATAAATCCAAACTAAAACACACCAATGTCTTTCAATTTTTATAATAGTTTAAATTTAAACTTTAAATAATTTGATATACATTTATAATATGTAATAAAAATTATTTTGTACCCAGAACTACATTTTTACAAAAGGAGAATATATTTTGAAAAAATACAAATTGGCGTTTACTAAACTGGGAAAAACGTTACTTTTGTGTTCATTTGTGTGTTCGTGCTTTGATTGGCTCAAAACAAGAACTTGTCGCAAAAATAGAGAAATAATAGGGCCAGTAGTAGAATAAATAAAAAAGAGCAAAGACTTTGCTCTTTTTTATTTATATTTATTGATTATTCCTTAATTTGAACTAAGTTTTTAATAATTAATAATTAATTTTAAATTTTAATTAATTTTGATTATTAAAATTCATTAAAAAGAAATCGAGGAATAGTATTTTGAAAATTAAACCATTAATACAATTAAAGCTCCTGGGATTGTTTTTATTTTCTTGCACGATTGATGCCAATCTAAATGAAGATTATAAAAACAAAGTAAAAGGAATGCTTAATAAGACAGCAGATGATCAAGAAACAACAAGTGCTGATACAAACTCAAATGCTGCAAAAAATATACCAATTGCTGACAAAGTAGCAGCAGAGCTAAAAAAACAATCGCAAGCGGCAAAAACAGTAGCAGCAGCACCAAATAAAGGATCGCAAAATCAACAAGCAGCACCAAGCCCACAATTGCAAAACTTAAATTTTAGCGCAGATCTGTCAAATCTGCCAAAAACAACAGCAGCAAGAGCTGCAACACTGACAAAACAAAAAACACCTATTCAAGCCGTTACAACCGTACCCGGAAATACAAGAACTTTTAACAGCAGAAATAGCGGGCTGCCAACATTTGCCCTAAGTTCCAGCTTTAGTCAACCAACAAGACAGCAAACAAATTCAAGCTTTGCTGTGCAAACAACAACATCTTCTGGCAGTAAATTACAAACATTAAAAAACGAACTTATTAGAACAATTGCTGAAGAAAAAAATACTACACAAAACAACTTTGGATTTAGAGAAACTCACGATCAATTCAAAATGAAAGATTATGTATTTGATCTAATAGATGTTATTTCAAGTGGTAAAGTTTATGACAGAAGTTACGCGCCAAAGCTTAGCTCCGACACACCAGAAGCAGAAAATGAAAGAAAGAGATTCTATGCACTTATGGATTTTGATCCAAGCAAAATCGCACGATTTGGATCAATAATGGACCTTCTTTACGATGAGGAGCAAAATCACAGCTTAATAAGAGAATTAATGATATCAGGGCTTGGAACACAAATTTCTTTTGAACTTGCACTAGACGAAATAAATAAAAAAATTGAAATCTTTAACCAGGATTACTTAAACACTAAAATTAACAGTTTTGATTTCACCATGAAGCTAAAAGAGCTTCAATCAAAACTAGATCAAATAGTAGATGAAAAAGACGAATGGGCAAGACACGCTTTTGAGCTTATTAATTATGCAGATCCTAATTATTACTCAGGCGACTCTAAATCTTTAGCAGAGTACATTCAAAACAACTATCTAGACAAAATGCAAAATGCTCGCCAGTCTATTCTTGAAACATACATTAGTATCACAGAGCTCAAATAGTTTATTTAAAAAACCAAAATAAACTATTTTACAAATATTTAATCAAAAGAAGGGACTAGATCTCTTCTTTTTTTATTGTTCTATTTCAAATTTGAACTAAATTTAAATCATTAAGTATTAATTTTAAATAATTAAAATTACTTAAAATTTTTATTAAAGGACCAAATTTTGAATAAAATAAAATTATCAATATTAATAACATTGGGGATAACGACATTTTTCTCTTGCGATCTAAACAACAAAGACAACAAAGACAAAGTAGCAAGTTTTACGGAAACAAAATACAATGAATTAAATCCTCAAAAAGGCACAAAAACACAAGAACAAAGATCAACAAAAAACTTAAAAGTTTCAAACAAAGGCGAAGCGGATCTAATTGACAAGCTTTTTGAAATTTTAGTAAGAGAAATGACAATAATAAAAAAAGAAAAACTTCAAACAGAAATATCTAGCCAATTTGGACTAAAAAATAGCATGTTTGAACTGCTTAATGTTTACAAAATTGACTCCACAAATGGCACAAGGCTTCAAGAAAAAATGAACTCAAGCCTCGCAGAATCTCAAAAAATGAGAAGACAATTTTATTCATCACTAAGCTACAACACCACTGATATTTTCAATTTAGCAGAGATTGTAAACAAGCTTTACCAAGACCCAAAAGCCCACGATACAATAAAAAAAATATCAGGTGGTATACGAATCTAACAAGGATTTGAAGTTGCACTTGAAGATTTAGCAATCAACATGGACAAGCTAAAAGCAAATGATTTTAACAAAAATACTTTGGAAGAAATTTATAATTTAATTGTTGATTTAACCTTAATAAAAAAAGAATGGCTTAGCACAATAGAAACACTAATTAAAAGCTCAAATGCTACCTTGGAGCTACAATACAATACAGAAAAGCTAAACGACCACATTGAGCAAACATATAAAGATACTATGATTTCTCTTTGCTTGAAATCCGAGCAAACATTACTTCACTTAGACACATTATTTAAATTTAATAATAATTAAAAAATAAGACCTTTTACCCAAAGAAAGCACATGCTCTCTTTTTTTTGAATTCTTCTTGTACAATAACAATTTTGAATTAAAGTTATTAATGGGGTAATTAAAATTATTAATTAATATAAATTACTTAAAATTTTTATTGAAGGATAACATTTTGAAAAATAATAAATTAATTGCAATATTTTTATTGCATGTATTAACTGTGCTAATTTTGCTTTCTTGCTCTCTGGAAGTAAAAGACAGCAATGAAAGCAAAAAGCATAAAAAAGGGAAAGGGAAAGGAAAAATAGAAAATCTGCTTGTTGCTATTAATAATTTAAAAAATCCAACAAAACCCGCAGCTGGAAAAAATAAAGCAAATTCAAAGGCTTTGAAACAAAAAAATAATCCCAACGCTAATGCCAACAATGCTCCAAAAAAAATATTAGATCCTGAAGCTGCAGAGCTAATACAAAAAATACTGGACAGATCTGAGAATATTATTCAAATAAGCAAAATGGATTCTTCCAGGGGTGAACCTAATGACCAATTTGGAATGAGAGCAGAAATATTTAGTAAAATATTTTTCAATGCAAGCTCAACAGTGCATTTTGACGACCACGAATATACAGAAGAGAGAAGAATGCTTTACACATCTTTAAATTTCAACGAAGGAAAAATTTTTGATCTTGGGCAAATTTTATCAAAACTCAGCCAAGACTCAAACTACAGAGGTTTGGTTAAAGAAACTCTTATAAACAGAGGATTTAGCATTCAATTAGCAATGGAAGAAATCAGCGCAAAAATACTAAATGTAAAAGATAAACTACAACAGCTAAACAAACCTAATTTGGAAACACTCTACAATGATTTTGAAAAACTTACACCACTTAAAGAAAAATGGCTAAAAGACACAGATGACCTTATTGATGAGTACAATACTAACCCTGACTTACAAACTGACATTTCAAAATTAAATGACACCTTAAGATCAAAAAATTCAAGAGCTCAATTTGCAGACATTCACGATATAATTTTGGACTTAGTAAACACGACTACCAATATTCTTGCTCCAATTCAGTAATATTGGTTTTGCATTCAAAAGGGGGGAGAGAGGTTTAAAACCTCTTTCCCCTTTTTTTATATTTAATTTTAATATTAATTTAATTTTTCTAAATCAAAATAATAAATAGAAATGTTTGATATTATTGAAACTGAAAACTAAAAACTTTTTTAATAAAATTTATCAAAAAAGTTTTTTAAAATAGTTATTAGTACTGTATTTAAATTAATTTATAAGCAAGTATTATTACTTTTTCATTGACTTTGTCATAGGTTGCTTCATTGATTTGGTATTTTTGTCTGGCATTGACTTCATCATATCTTTATCTGGCATTGGAGCTGTAACTTTTGAATCTTCATCGCTAGTATTTTTCATCTCATCTGAAATTCTTGTAGTTTCGCAAGCAACAAATAATATTGCACTCAAAAATATAGCGTACATTAATTTTGTCATTGTTTATTCTCCTTCTTTAGAATTGATATTATATTAAAATATAATTTTAAAATAATCAATATCAATTGGTTTTTTATTCTAAATAAAAAAAGTATTAAATAATTTACAAACTATTGATAAAATTCGTATAAAATGATATCTTATATAAATAAATTTGGACTGAGGAATAATTAAATATTTGTATGTACATAAATTTTAATATTTTAAAAAATAATTTAAATAAATTTAATATTACAAGAGATAAATATGAGTGCAATTAAAAACAACCTAATTTACAAAAATGAACATGCAAAGCCTTTAAATCCTATTCTTTGTGCACAGTTTTACATTAGAACTTACAGCATAGATTCAAAAGCAGCAATCGAAATAAAATCAGAAGCAAAATATTTAGACCAATACGATAAAATCACACTAACAAAAGGCAAGCTAAAATCAATTAGCATACTGGCTCACAAAACCAGTATGGATAAAAAAGGTTTAAAAAACCTACTTCAATTAAAAAATCACAAAGATTTTAATCATTTTTATGAAAATAATTACATAAGATGTTGTTTAAATTTTGAAGATAGACAAAAAAAAGAACTGAATTTAATGCCCTTGTTTCATTATCACAGCTTGTTAAGCATCAACAAGGCAATTCTAAGCAAAGACAAAGACGGCAATTTGCAATTTGGAAGCTCATTTTACGTATCAACCAATCACAGCTGGAAATATTTAAACTTTGCCAAATTTCAAAAAAGCCTAAATAAAATTAAACTTATCTACTCTAATTATTCTAATAAAAAATATTACATTAAAGTAAGTCAAAGCATTTACGATGCACTAAAAATATTAACCAATGTTTCAAGACTAAAAGAATTTATCAAATAATTTTATTTATTAAAATTAACTTAAACACTTCCCACACACGTTTCAAAGAGGCTCTCAATGCGAGCCTTCTTTGTATAAATTTCAAAAATAAGTAAAATTCATATTTTAAAATGTGAGCTATACTTTAAGAATAGCTACATACTTCATCAAAGCCAGTAGACTATTTAAATCAATATAAAATAACACTACTTTTTAACTACCTCCAAAGAAGTTCTTTTGCATTAGAGAACTTCTTTTTTCAAAAATTAAGTTCTCTATTATTTTTAAAAAATTTAATCAAATTAGCTTTAAAACAACTTATTAATAATTAATATTAATTATATAATGAAAAAACCAAAAGATAAGGAGAAATAAATGAGCAAAAAAGTAATTTTAATATTACTAGAAATTTTGATCTTGTCTTGTGATTTATCTATCAATAAAGAACAAAAAACCAAAGAAAAAACATCTGAAAAGCAAAAATCTGAAAAACAAGAGCCTGAAAAACAGAAACAAAATGCAGCAAAAATAATCCCTACGGCATCAATTCAAACGATAGAAATAAGGGAATCAAATCAAATTCCAAAAAGCATTGAGGAATACTACAAACAAGCTTATCCGATTCAAACATTCACTCTTGATTTTAGCATCGCAAGAGAAAAGGAATTTCTAAAACCAGAAGATAAAATCTTGCCCACACAGGGGAAAGTGGTGTCTTTAAGCATATTAATAAATAAAAAATTGTTAAACTTTAAAGCCCCAGAAAATTCAAAAAGCTCAACTTTAAAAAATTTCAAAGAAATTGAAAATATTGAGAATTTCTTCCAAAGTCAAGACTTATTATTTGTCTTAAACCTTAAAGATAAAAATAACAACAACATTATTAACATCATGCTCAATCCCCCAAACGACACCCAAAAACACAAAGATTATATTTTAAAAGACCTTAAAGACACAATTAAAAAGGGCACTGGTGAGAAATACTTAAATCCTATCTATAGATTTCAAATAAAAAACAAAAAAGATTATCATTCAATAGATTACAACAAAGTGACTATTAGCGAAAAAACAATAGAATTGGACCTACTGCCTCACAAACAAGTCTTTCAAATGAATAAAAATTTCACTCAAATTTTAGACACAATAACAGACGTAAATAATCTAAAATTAGTAATTCAAAAAGAATCAGTGTAAAGTTAAATCGGGCTTTAAAAAAAAAATACATTTAATTGATTAATTAAATCCAATGATATATAATTACAGTTAAATTGCTTAGGTTAAAGGAATGATTAAATGGTTAAAAAAATAATATTTATTTCATTTTCAGTATTTATTGTGTCTTGCAGTGCAATTGGTCGTGGGATTTTAATAGATTCTATTCTTAACAATGTGCATAAAGAATTAGAACAAGAAAAAAAAGATGAAAAAAAGAAAAACTCACAATCAAAAGCCTCAATAGAAGAAAATGCTGACAACAACCCTGAAGAAGATGATGATGATGATCAAAATGAAGAGAGTGAGCAGAGCAATTAAATCATTTTCATATTTTAAAAGCATTTTATTAGCTAATAGTTAAAATCTTAAGCCTACATTTAAATATATTAATATATTCAAAGGAACATCGATTTTCATCCGATGTTCTCCTTTATTGATAAATCTGAAAAATTCTAAGTATGCTGTACACTTAGTACAAAGCAAATCCTTTGTATCAATATAAAAAAGAAGAATGGTGCTTAGAGTTTTAGAAAAATTTAGAAAATTTAAAACCAGCACCACTACTTCAACACCAAATTACAAATGGGCCAAAGGCAACGCATTATAAATTGTTAAATTTTAATTTTTTAAAAACAGTAAGAATAAAAATTTAAAAAAAATAATACAAAATCTATGATACCCCCTTAAATCCCCTTTAAGGGGATTTTTATATTTAAAAATAAAATCAAAATGCAAAAATTGTGGTATAATGTTTCTCAATATTCTTTTTTAAAGGAGTGCGAGGCTTTGAACGGCAAGCTTAGAAAAGCTTTAAAAATTGCAATATTTACAACATTGCTGCTAGTTATTAGCTGTAATGCAAACATGGATACAAACGATAAAAACAAAGCCTTAAACGAATATAAATTAAAAAATATTTCAGAAGTCATTAAAAACAGCTTGCAGCTTGAATCAGACCCTAAATTTAAAAAAGAACCTGAATCAAACATAAATCAAAGCACACCCCCTATTTTGGAAATTGAAAAAATCGAACCTGGAAAACAAGAGATGTCCTTAAAATCCGAATTTGGCAGCGAAAGCTTAATACCACTAGAAGAACTGGAAGAAGCAAATATGGCAAAATCAGAAGAAGAAATTGCAAAAATACAAGAAAAATTATTGTTAATCGGAGCTAATGACGAGATCACAGATCAAGAATTGGGCGAAAATATGCAAAAATTTTTAAATCCAACTACAGTAGAATTTAAAATCTCAACAACCACCAACGAAACAATACTTACCACAATTGAAGAAGAAGAAATTAATAACAACAAAGACAAAATTTTTGACCACAAAGAAGAAAATGTCACTTTAGGAAATAACTCTTTAGAAAATGCAACTTTAAACAAAAACACAATAACCTTAGCACAAAACCAAAAATACACCACTCACTTAAAAAGTAACGACAAACTCATAACAAAAGAATACTCAAAGCAAGTTAGAGACTCTCTAGATAAAGCGCTAAATGCAATAAAAAATTTAGAAACATCTAAAGAATTTAGAGAGCTTGAAAATTTACCAAAGGATCAAGAAAACTCTCTAAGCGCAACAAAAGACTCAACTGAGAGCAACATTAATAATATTAATACCGAGAACATAGAAATAATAAAAAACAGATTGCTCGAAGAGCTAAACAAAAGTGAGCTTATTTTTGAAGAGACTAAAGATCCCCTAGGAACAAGCACAATAAAAAAGGTCATAGATGCTGCTCAAAAATGGCAGGAAAAAGAAAATTCAAGTCAAATAGACTGGGACTTGGGCTTTAAGTTTCACCCAAACCCAAAATTTTACAACAAATTGACAGCTCAAGAATATAAAGTTTTGGCTGAAAAATTTACTAAAGTTAAAAATGAATACAAAAACACAAAAGAACAACTAAAAGCTGAGTCCAAATTAACAACCAACAGCATCAGCAAAATAATTAACGCAACAAAAGAATTTGCAAACCAGGTGATAAACTTAATCTTATTGGTAGAAAAAAATTATCAATAAATCTTTGGCAAAGCTACACTAAAAAAAGAAAAAACTATTTTAAGCAATCGGGCCTGTTTTTCCGGTTGTAGTTGTTGGCGCACCACTACTATTAACATAAGTTAGAGTACCAGAACTGTGCATATGATTTTCAAACTTAGTTCCATTAATCTTTAAATTGCCTTTAATTTCAATATTATCCACATCAATGATCAATTTTTTTGCTTTAAATTTTATATTCTCACTTTGCGCACCAAGCTCTTGCACGCTCAATTCAAACTTATCAAGCTTAATGCCAATTTTTTTAGGATTAAGAACACTTAAAATGTAGAAATAATTTTTATCAAAATGATTATTATCACTTTCTTGGAAAATATTAAAATTACTTTGAAGTAAAATTACCTCATCTTCTGCTGCTAAATCAAAATTAAAGTTAGATATACTACAAGTACTAATCTCTAGCCCTTCGTACTCTTTAATAGTAACAACGCCCTTTTGAGTTTCAAAGTCAAAACTTTTAATAACACCTATTCTACAAATAAAAACATTTTCAAAAAGAAATTGCTTTAACACACCAGTAGAAGAACCTTTTAGGCTGCCTGACCCTGCGCGAAAATCATTATTTTGCATAATACATTCCCCCTTTATCAGAGTAAAGCTCTAGGTTTAAAACACACTCTCTGGTACTGCTTAATCTGGCACTGGTGTTTTTAACCTTGCATTCGAGAGTATTTCCATATCTGTCTTTAAAGCTTAGATTATCTGCAATCTTAATGTTGTGAGTAAACATCACTTGCGCTTGATACAAACTTAAACCAGACTTAAAACCTAAAGCATCCTTTTGAGGTACAAACAAAAGCCCATAATCTTTAAGTCTTTTGCACTCAGCAGAACCAAACTGTCCAAAATTCATGAAAATAAATTTTAAATCAACATCTTGCCCGGGATTTCCAATATCAACAATTACAGCGTCAACGTATCCTTGCCGCCTTAGGTATTCTATTAATCCTTTTGGCGAGTTACAAGCAAAGCTCTCTTTGATCACTTTTGTTTTTTCAAGCTCATTCATAAAAAAAATTGCTTTGTCCTTAAACACATAATTTATTGCATCAGCAATAGTGCTGTCTTTGAAATTCTTATACTCAAATTTTCTCTCTAAAAAGGTCGCTCTGGACAAAAGATACAATTCACACTCAAAACTAAAATTCTCAGCCCCACCAATTCTCTCAACAGGCGCTCCCAAATACCCAGCCATAATAAATTGGTAATCTTGCTGATCTGAAAACTTTTTATAATAAATTTTTACAATGTCTGCAGTTTTAAAATCAGAAAAATCTAAAGGCACATTAAAAATTTGAAGTTTGGCCTTTTTACTAGTTATTAAATTATTCTCAGAATATGTATTTTGAATAAAAATATTTAAATCAGGAGCACCATTTTGAGTGGTAATAACAACTCTGGGCCTAAGGCCTGAAAGCCTGCCGCCAATGCTATTCTTAGAATTAACTGCATTGTAAAATTCAATCTTAAAATCGTACTGAAATATTAACATCTTTTTTAAATAAAACTCCTTTTAAATCAATATTAAATTATTGATTAAATTCTTAACAAATCAGCCTAAAAGCAAAATTTAATTTTTTACTCCTTATTTGATTTGTAAATCACCATCACTACAACTTCTACCCCGGTGAACAAAATCTTATGATTAATGTCTAACACATTTTTTGAGCCTATCTTTTGAATAAAAAGTCTTAAATCTCTCTCTAATTCCTCAAAAGATCTCTGCTGATTTAGTTTAAAATTGAAAATTTTAACCTTAATAACTGCACCATTCTCAACAGCATAGGAATGCAAATTGAAAGACAAACAAAAAAATAAAATAAAAATTGTACAAACTTTTCTCACAAATGCTACCAACCTAACTTAAACTTGCAAATGCCTTGCTACCTTTGCTTTTTGGCTTTATAGATCACCATTACAGACAAACCATTAAAAGTTATGCTATGCTCAATGTTTAAAATATTCTCAGGTCCTATTTTATTGATTGCATTTTGTATTAACCCTTCAACAGAAGAAACAGAATGATCTTCGTTTAAATTGCCACTAATTTTTACTTCTTCGTATAAAAACTTGACTACAATCTCTTCGTCATCTTGAAGATCATAAGAATATAAATTAAAACTTAAAAATAAAAAAGAAATTAAAATTAATTGTCTCATTAATATTCTCCAAATAAAAATTATTCTGGCTTTAAAGCCTAAAAAATTAATCTTAAAAGATTAAAAACTTCCAAAGCAAATCAAAAAAATATTCAAATTCAAAAATTTAGCTAAATTGATCTTCAAGAGAATCAAAAAACTCATCTTCACTCTGATCTTCATTAAATGCATCGTCTCTGCTTTCCCGCTCATCTGGATCTTCGCTTTCTAGCTCATCATCTTGGTACTCTCTTTCCCGCTCATCTGGATCTTCGCTTTCTAGCTCATCATCTTGGTACTCTCTTTCTAGCTCGTCTGATTCTTGGCTTGGATCATCTAAAAATTCACTTTCTGCACCGTTAAGATAATACTTATCTAAGATTTGTCTTTTGTTGCATTTTTTTACACCTTGTGGTCTTTTGGAAGGTCTTGAGTTTTTTGAAAACTTTGAACCAACAGATTTGTTAGGCTTGCTCCTTAAAGACTTCAGTTTGCTCTGATTATCAGATATTCTTTTTTTAATATTTTCACCAGATTTTACATTCTTAAGCCTATTGGATTGAAAATAGTTTTCCAGAAAAAGAGCTTTTTCAATAATTCTCTCTGCAATAAGTTTCGTATATTCCGGATTTTCAATAAGATTTTTGTTTTTATAATTTCTTGTTAAATATTTATATTTTCTAATAATCTTAAGTAGTGGTAATTCCACCTCTTTTTGGAATCTCCCCCTAACAAGCCTTGCTTTTATTATCCTTTGCAAATTATTACAATAGGCATTCAGTGCATTAAGCTTAGTAAGCACTTCTTGACTTTTGATGCTGCCAGCTTTATCTTGAGATTTAATTAAAATCCCATTGTCAAGGTCATGCATTAATACATATGCCAAATCTATGTCTTTTTTGAAATTCCATTTTCTAAAATCAAATGGTCTTGCCACACTTGCATATGTCGTTGAAACAATAAATAAAAAAAATATTAAAATAAGTTTAAATTTTATCATTAATATTCTCCTAATATTTAGATGTTTTTAATTAATATTTTAACCTTTATAGGTCAAAATATTAAACGTTTTGCAAATTTTTACTTGCAAACTAATTTCCACCTCCTCTAGATAAACTGTGTCTTTAAGCTTTAACGAACTAATGCTTACAACCTCGTGAAACCCCACCGAAGGGCTGTACATACTGTAATAAACCCCCAGATTAAACCTTTGTCTGAATTGCATTTTTATAAAATTACTATTAAATTCCAAAGCACTATTCATAAAAGGAGTTTCTCTTAAAGCTCTTATCAAAGTTTGGTCATAAATAGATGACAAAATCCCTTTATTAATTGTTACAATCTCAGGCCTTGGAGTAATGTTAAAGTTTACATATTCACTTTTTGTATTTGTAAAATCAATTACCGCGCGGTCCGAGCTTACGCTTGAGAGATTTTCTTCTATTAGATCGTGCTTTACAAAAATAAAAAATAGTTGGGGAATGTACCCAAGGCCTTTAAAATCAAGCCTTGGAAAAAGTAAAACAAAATTAGAAATGCTTGCTAAACTTGAGATTTGATTTACAATCTCTTTTATTAACTTACTAGCTTGCTCTTTAATCACTTAAAACCTCTTTTGCACTTAAGGCATTCTAGAATCATCATCAATTCCTCTTGAATTTAATTCACTAGCATTATTTAGCAAATTTGTCATGTGCTCAACCAAAGGCAAACTTTCAAAAGCTTGCGCCAAAATACTACCAAGATTTGAAAAAGTATTTCTT
The DNA here is from genome assembly GCF_030438365.2 of [Borrelia] finlandensis. Lineage (NCBI taxonomy): Bacteria > Pseudomonadati > Spirochaetota > Spirochaetia > Spirochaetales > Borreliaceae > Borreliella > [Borrelia] finlandensis. The sequence continues at coordinate 33,958 of NZ_CP124069.1, read as the reverse complement.
AATGGGTCCAGCACACTGCTTGTAAAATCGTAATTTTTAGCCCACTCCAAAAGTTCTAAAGTTTTTTCCAAAATTGAGTCTAATCCAGGCTCAAAGGCAGTTCTTATTATCTTGCTATTTAAAACTTCAGGCTGCCCCGGACTCTTTAAAGACATTGTTGGCATTTGAAAACTTAAAACTTTTTCTAAATTATTCTCACTCCTTAGAAAATCACTTACCAAGCTAATTGCTTTTGAATCATTTTTGGCATGCCCTTCGTTTTTTAATTTCTGTGCAAGCTCAACCATAAAAGAGAAATCATTTGAATTTGAATTTAAATTTGAATCTGGATTTGAATTTTGTGAACTTTGAAGAATGTAAAGTTTTCTTAAAAAATCATTTCTCTCAAGCTCTGTTTCAAAAGATCTTTTTCTTTTTAGTATTTTATTTGCACTTTCTTTTTGATCATCTTTGAAAACCAAATTTTCAAGACTTAGAGCAGTCTTTTTGTCTTTTAAATTTTTAAATTCTTCTAAAGGCAAATTTAAATCATTAAAACCATTTTTTATATTAAAAAAATCTACAAGGCTTGAGTCTTTAAAAAGATCTCTAAAAGACATTAAATTTTTCCAAACAATCTGGCTGTTTGCATTTTTTATGCCTAATGGTTCTTGCAAATCCCCAAAAGGGAAAGTCTTGTTAAAATTGGAATTTAATCTAAAGTCTTTTGGTAGATTAGTTTGAGCTTCACCAGAATTATTAACAAAATTCTGCTTAAAAGTGTTTTTAATATTTTCAGTTTTAAAATATGAATGCTGGGGAGAGCCAAGATCCAATTTATCTACTTCTGGCTTTAAATAAGAGCTTAGACTACTTTTATTCTTATTTAAGTGCCCATCAGGCAAAGCGATTTTGTCTTTTAAATCTAAGTCTAAATCCAAATCTTTTAAAACGCTTTTTGGATTGTTTTTCTGAAAATCAGGACCTAGAAAATCCTTAAAAGAATCAATTTTGCCTAAAACATTTAAAGATTTAAAACTTGCTGATTTTTTAGAATTATCACTTTTGGGTCTTTTCAAACTTTCAAGTTTTTCAAGGCTTAAGGACAAAAAATCCTTACCACCTTTTCCACCCAAACCACCAAAACCCTGACTGAAAAAATTTTCCCTTTTTAGACTTAAAAACTCTTTTTTTAAATTACTCTTTGTGGCATTTCTGTCAAGAACGCCTTCTAATGTAATTGTGAATTTATTCTCATTATTGTTTTCTTCGTACATAAAAACCTTTAAAACACGCTACTAAAAGACAAAAACCTCTCGTATATTTCCTTGTTAAGCTTTAAATTGGCTACTCGGTTAACCTCTACAAGCTCTTTGTAGCCCATTTTTTTAACATCTTTGTATGTACAAATGCCCATTACAACAGGAAAATAATACTTATTAGTTTCTCTTGTCAAATAGTCTATGTATTTAAAATAACTAGTCGCAATCTCTTGCTTATTCATTGCTACCTTCTTGCAACAAAGACTCAAAACCAGACTCTAAAGAATCTTCTTGGTTTAAGTCTGAAGGCTTGCTGTTTGTGATTAAATCATAACTCCAACGCTCATTAATGTAGTCATACTTAATGTAGTCGCCGTTTTTATCTTGAAAACTTTCAATGTAAACCAACCCGGGCTTTTTAAAACCTTCAATTGTTTCAAAAAGTGAATACTGAACTGAAAAAAGAATTGTGGGAAGAGCGTACTTGTAAAGCTCAGAATATCTTCTCTCTTTGTTTAAAATTTCGTAAAATTCATCTAAAAAACCCCTTGAGATCATTAATTCGGTTATTTCTTTTAATGTTCGCAGATCATTAAGCTTGCTAATAAGCTCATCTCTTTCAACGTCAAATCCTAAAACGCTGTCCCAATCGTACATGGGAATATCTTTTAAAACGTATGTATGTGTTTTGGCTCTGGTTAATATTTTTAACTTGTATCTCATTTTTAATTCTTATCCTTTTAAATTTGCTTTTAACGCTTTTAACTTGCTTTCTCAACATCACAATTGATTGCATGAATTGTAAACTTAACAGTATCATTATCGGCTGAATACTTTCTAGTTGGAATTTCGGCAAAAAAAGCACTATTTGAAATAATTTTAAGTCCCATTTGATCGTTAAACACCAATCTTTTTAACTTTTTAGATTTTGGTACATTCTCGTAAAATTGCTCGTTGCTTAGCTTTGTTAAGAGCTTGTAATCAAGAGACCCTTTGCTTACTTCTAAATCAAAAATATGAACAACGGTTCTTGGATCTCTAAAGCTTGGAATTGGAAAATTTCTGTCTTCTGTGCTTGCTTTAGCCATTACATTAGGCTCTGTGCTGTACTCAAGAGTGCCTGTGTCTATTAAATTGTCATTAAAGCTAAAAAATATTAAATCAAGTGAATAATATTCTCTCATTATGATGCTCTCCTTAAATATTCGTTTATCTCTTGTGTTGTTATTATTAAATTAACACCATTAAAGCTGTCATTGTACTTAAGCGCAACCTCTAAGCTTAAGCTTAAGCCCTCAGAAGAATTAATTTTAAGTTTAATCTCCTTGTAAGAGACAATAAGACCCCTTTGTTTAAGTTCATGGAAAAAACATTCAAGCCCTGCTGTGTATTCGTTTGGCAAATTGCCGTCCAAATTTAAAGAACCAAGCTTGCTGTTAGCTCTATTGTTTTTATTCCAAATTCTAATAAGCTCTTTGATTGCTTCATTTTTAATGTAAAAAAGCGTAAAAGTCTCATCAATCGGATCGCCTGAGAGACTAACCCCTTCTTTGAAAGCTAAAATGCCGTCATTGCCGGTTTCATTCAAAAGAGAGTAAAAATTAATATTGGTCTTTCTAAGAGAATCAATAAGAGAATCATCATAAACAGGAACAGCGTTTAAAATCATCCCATAAGGATTAACAGCGTGAAAAATACTTGCTTGATGCAAATACATTGCTGTAAACTTAAGGTGCAAATTTTGCTTGCCGGCGTAAACAGCAATAATATTTTTAAGCTCACTTTTGTCTTTGCCTTTTAAAAAATCAGGCAAATTGGCATCTTTAGTAGAAATTACAATAAAATTGCAAATTTTTCTAATCTCTTCAAAATCACTACTAATAACATCTTCTGATTGATTTACAAAAACTACAAACGGATGTAAATTGGATTTTAAAAAATCTTTAATCTCTTTAATCTGGTTGTAAACATAAAAATCAACAGACTTAAGCCCGCCTTGCCCAAAAAAATCGCTCATTGATTTTTTTAAAGCGCTCAGCTGCTCTTCTGCTATTTTCTTCTTGGAAGAATCAGACTCTTGGGCCTTTTGCATCTCAAGTTTTTCAAGAAGATCTTGTAAATTTGTAACACTTAATGCTAAGTGTTTACTTGCTAAAACATTGCTTTTGTAGATTAAAAGCGGATTGTAATAATTAACATTATTGAAAGCTAGTCTGTTTTGCACCAAACTAACGCTTATTGTATCTTTTGGCATTTATACTCCTTTTTAAATTTCTTTTTTTTAATTGTTTTTTAATTTATTTCTATTTATTTCTATTTTTTCAAAAAAATTTATCTCTCTTGTTTTAAAACCTGTATATTTGCAACAAAAATCTGATTAAAACTAAAACACATATTGGCGTGCATATTAGAAACACCAAGAAGCCCATCATTATTTAAATTGCTAATCGAGCAAAGATAATAAGTTAAAAGCAAATAAGAATCGCCTTCAAGCTCTTTTGTAAACTCAAACCTAAATCTATGCTCGTGCAAAAATTCCAAAAAGTGTTCATACACTTTGCAAATGTTCTCATAAGAATCTCTGTAAGCTTTAAATAAAACAAAACTTAAAAAATAAAGCGAAAACCTTAATCTAAATTCATTAAACTCTTTACAAGAATTACTACCCCTTAGATTTCTGGGGGTAAGACCTTCGAAAGACTCACTTTTTAATACAAGCAAATTGCTAGTATTTGTAGCAAACTTTTCCAAATATGGGTGGTTGTAAGTGTTTAAAATTTCTAATTCTATTTCTTTAAGATATAAATATTTTTTAAAATTTGTAAGTATTTTTATTAAAAACTGTACAGATTCATTTAGTCCTATAATCATGATTGTCCCCTTCTTTTGCTTTTAAGATCCTGGGGTTTTCAATGCTTTTATTAGCCTCTTTGGCCTTAAAAGCTCTTTTTGGACTTAGGTCTTTTTGCCTGATAAGTGAATAATTTTTACAAAAAACTCTAAATTGATCTTTTATTTCAATAAGTCCTTTTTGAATAGATTTTCTAAAAGCTATTTTTATTTCTTTGTTTGAAAAAATATTAGAACAAAACTCTTTGTAAGCAACCTTTGCTAGTTTGAAATTAAGCTCTTTTTTAATTTCTTCGGATTTGATATTAATGCTATTTTCTGCATTAAAAGAAATGTCTTTAAATTTAATCTTTACACTCAACAAGAGCTCCTTAAAACCAGAGTATTATAGCTAAGACCTTCTTTGTAGCTTTTTTGAACCCCCAAGATCGAATAAACATCATCAAAAATCTTAACCAAATCTCCGTACTCAAATTCCAAATTCTCAAGAGTATACACCTTAGCGTAACTATTTTGATCAAAAATATTTACACCTTCAATCTCAACTACTTCTTCTGGATTAATTAACAAAAACATTCCTTTAAAAACAACAGTATCAGAACTTTTAAATCTAGTTTCATAAGATGCATTTATTGGATCTTTGATTACTCTGAATTTACAGAAAAAAAGTTCTTGTGAATATATACTTATAATATTACTTAAGCCAATATTAATCATCTCTAAAGATTTCATTTAACTACTCCTATTAGAGAGCCTTTTGCTCTTAAATCTTTTATTAAATCATCCAAGCATTTGCAAAAATCGCCCCCACAGCTGCTGCTGTCAAGATTTGTGGGAAAATATTCCAATGATATCTCTTTAAATTTTTCAGACTTGATGTTATTTAAATTAAAACCCTTTAATCTGTTTCGTCTTTTTAGCTCGCAGCCAATAAAATAATAAATTAAAACAAACATTGTAGAATCATTTAAACTTTCAATTCTTATTCTCTTGAGAATTAAAATATTTTCAAGTAAATTTAAATATAAAAAAAATTCTTTGATACTTAGATCTTTAAAATCAAGCATTAAAAGCTTAAGTATTTGCTCATACACTCTTTGCAGTGATTCTGAATTATTACTCTTTAGAGTTTTTAAATTTGCACTTAAGGCCTGATTGGTATCTAATTTACTGTCATTCATTTTTTAGCTCAATTTTATTCTAAGGATTGAATTTTTTGTTGCCAAAATTGTTCCAATAGAAAAGTCAAGAAAACTTGTTCTAAAATTACTACTTGAAACTTCTGTGTATGAATTTAATATCGGCTGATGCCCGTCTTTTAAAAGCAGTAGTTTGCTACTTCTTGGATATATTAAAATTTCATCATCTAGTAAATTTGTAGTCTCAAGCTCAATATCTGCATCATTATTAATTGCGCTTATAAAATCAAAAAGCATGTCTTTGTATGAATAATTGTTGTTTGGAAGTCTTTCAAGTAGGCGGCCTTTGATTTTACTGGTTGTAAGTATTTTAAAAGGCACTTTTCTCTCATCTTCTAAATTAATTTTTGAAAGATCATCATTTATTGATTTTATTTGATCTAATATGTTTGTCTGTTTAACTGTTTTATCTATTTGATTTGGAAGATTCAAAAGTCCGTACATAGTTTCATTGTTAGACTCATCAACAAGCAGAGTTCTTTTACTGTCTCTTGAGAATGTAAGTCCACCTCTTAAATAGTGCGCACTCATTAACTTTTGTATCTCAATTATTGCTCCTAAAAGCCCTTCTCTCATGTTAATATTTGTGTTTGCCTCTACGCTAACTTTTCCATCTGGTGCATAGTAGGTAAATGCATACTGAAAAGGCAAATAGTTAATTTTTACTATTTGTCTTTGGAACTTTATTGTTGAGACTGTGTTAAAATCATTAACCTTTAATGTGGGAATGTCTGTTAAATTAGAATACCACTTAATAATTCTGTCGCTTCCAAGGGAAATATTGCTACTTTGTATTTGCTGTGAATCTAGAAAATGATAATATTCTGGGATTGGACACTCTTTAACCAAAACATCCCTTACTGTGTTTACATACTCGTCGTTATTTAATATGCTCTCATCCATTCAAATTCTCCTATTTTAAATTCTCCTATTTTAAATTGAATCTTTTATTTGCTTGACTAAAAAAAGAACTCTAACACCATAAACATCTCTTCTGTCTTTAAATTCTAAAGCAGGACCTAATGCTAAAGCGTGAATAACAGATGCATTCTTGTTAGATTTTTCTAAAACCCCTTCGCTGTTTATTATTAATTTGTCTTCTGCTTTGATGGTTTTGTCTTTAGTAATCAAAACACATTCAAAACTACAAGTGATTGGAACAACCGTGCCGGTTCTTGAAAAATCGTCAAAGTCCACACAAATTCCATAAAGATCACTACCACCGCCTTTTGCTATTTGCAAATTTGAACCGCTAACAACAAGCTTAACCCCGTATTTGTAGCAAAAATCTAAAGCCTGGTAATTTTCAAACTTATCAGCAGGACAGCTTTTAAGTCCGCCTTTTTGAGCAAAATAAAGCCCTTCGTCTTGAAATTTGTGGCTCTCAAATACCGGGTAACTGCTAGCATTAACGCTTTGCAGTTTGTCTAAAACAATTTTTTGAGCTTGATTTTTCTTTAAACTTTCAAGCTGGCTCTCAAGTTCTACTTTTGATGCTTTTAGTTTTTCTATCTCTTTTTTAAAATCAATTGAATCGCTCATTAATAATCTCCTTTTTTAAATTAATTTTTTGTTTAATTTTTCATTAAAAGCTTAAATTACAAAAATTCAAACAAATTTAAGCTAATTTATTACAATAAAATTCATTCTTAATCTCTTCCCACTGATTAAGCATTGCTTTTCTTAAATCATGATATGTGTTAAAAAAAACATTTCTGTCTCTTAAATTATTTTTTTGATCTGATTTTATTCTTTGAAAATTTATGACTTTGTATGAATTTTCTGAATTCTTGTTCTGATCAATATTAGTCTTTGCAAGCCTTATTAGTATTGACCGAAAACGAGAGTCAATCTCTTCAAGGTTGTAAGTTTGAGCTACCGCAAATATTTGAGATGATTTTACATACTTTCTAATAAGCTCTTCAGCTTGTCCTTTTACAACCTCTTTAAAAGAATACCCTTTTGCTAAAAGATTTTCTGTATTATACTCAAAACTTAAATTATCATTTGCAAGTTTATTTATCTCAACAGATTCTCTTAAATCATTGTGAGAAAAATTACCAGTTAAGTTATTACTTGCACTTTTGAGATTTTTATATTCCAAAAACTCATTAACCAAAGAGTCGCTTAAAACTTCATTGTTTTTACTTTTAGACTCTTTTAAATCTTCTTGGGTTTCGTCTGTGCCTGAAGCCATTTTTTCCATAATTACTCCTTTTAAATAACCAAACTTAATTGTTCTTTTAAATTTTCTTTTGCCTTGTCGCTTAGATTTTCATTTTTAATTAGCTCTAAATATTTAAAATAAACATCAAGAAGCAAATTGTCTTTTTGAAGTCTTTGCTCATAGCTTAAAGCTTCAAGCTCATTAAACTTCATATTTAATCTGTAATATTTGTTAAGCTTGAGATTGCACGCATTAGCAACAGATTCTTGAACGCCTTTTAAATAATCATAATAATTACTTTTGTCTCCCTTGCCGCTGCTGCCAAGCCCTTTGACTTGCTCATTGAAGCTTCTAGTTAAAGGCTCTTTGGTATCAGCGCCAATTTTTGCTTTAACAAGTTCAAATGCGTCTTTTAAAAACTCTAAATCATATTTTATTACTTCTAGGCACGCATTCTCTGATGCTGTGTAAAAAATTCCATCATTGTTTAGAGTGTTTTTAATCTTGCTAAGCTCTCTGCTAAGCTCGTCAGAGGCACTACTTAATGCTTGAAAACTTTTGTTTGGCTCTTGAGCTTTAAAAAAGGTAGAAAATATTTTGCCTTTGCTGTTTGCCAAACCATTAATTTCTTCTTTTGCAATCTCTAAAGATTCAACAAGTCCCACCAAATGTTCGTCTTTGTAAAACAAAAAATTATAATTTCTTATTCTTTTTTCTATTTCTAAATAAATTTGTTCTAAAAGACAAATGTTAAGCAGCAAACTTTGCGTGTAAGCAGGTTCTTGCACGCCTAAAACATAATCATAATTTTCATAAATTATTACTCTGCTTTTATCTATTTTTACAACCCTTGCTCTCTCAAAACCATCCGGGTCTTTTGAGCTAGAAAGGTACTCCACGTAACTAGAATCTCTTTTGTTAATAATTTTTTGAAAATCCAAATATTTAAAACCTGTGGGTAATTCGCTGTTAACCTTTTTACTTAAATCTTCATCTTCACTTTTGGGTTTTACCAAAATATAACCTGCTCCATTAAATCTGTAGCTTATCATTGCTTCAAGAAGAGCTTCTTTTAACTGCACCTTTAACCCCAAAAGAGACTTGCTGCTTTCTTTCAAGCAAGACTTTTCAAGTAGGCTTAAATTAATTCCATTCTTAAGTGCATCTTCTGCGGTACTTTCTATGTAGTTTCTAAAAAAAATTGAATATCTGTAAACATCAATAGGATTGATTTTGGATTTATTGTTTTTTATTTCCATTTTAAATTCGTTAATCATTTTTTTAAATATCATTATACATTATTATATCAAAAACAGTTTTTTATGCAAATTATTATTATTTGATATTAATTATTAAATAATATTGATATTCAAAATGTAAATATTAAAATTTAAAATTGATTTAAAATTTTATAAAAAAACTAATACGTTTTAAAGTATTTATGCTAATATTAATTAAAGAATATAAGTAAAACTTACAAAATATTCTACTTACTTTTGCTCGCATTGTAAAAGAATAGACATTGTAAAATGATATTAAAAAGAAAATTAAATTAATACTTTATCCAATCCCAATAAATATTAAAAAGGTAGAGAGCTGTTTCTCTACCTTTTAATATTGAAATGCAGAAAATCCAATTAAACTAAAAATAAAAAAATAATGTCTTCTTGCCTTCTATTCCCCGTTGAGCAATAAAAGATGTCGCTGAAAGGGATGCTCTAATTGCTTTTATTAGGGCTCTATTTGCTTGAAATGTGGATTTAATAACCAAAAGTAGCCCAAGGAGAAATTCTCTTGTCTTTAAATTTTCAATGCTATTAATCTCTTCTTCGGCTGATTTTATTCCTTCTTCATCTTTATGCAAAAAATCAATCTCTTTTAACCCTACTGAGTCAATTTCACTTACTGTGTGAGAATCAAAATTGACTATTGTCCAATAAAATACTTTTAAAATCTTGTCAACAATCCTAAATGTTATGGGAATGTCAAAATCAGAAATTTTATCAAATTCTAAAAGTAGATGATTGTTTAGCTTTTTGGCTAGATTGATCGTAGAAACAAGTTTTGATTTTGATTTTTGGACCTTTAAATGAGCATCATGTAAATTATTTGCATTTAAAACCTTATTTAAATTGGTCTCTACTTCTAAAGCAGAATTAATCACTTGAGTTGATAATTCCTTGGCAAATTTAACATTATTAAATTTAAAATCTTGTAAATTGCTCTTTACGTTATTGACATCACTCATAATAAAGACACTTAAAAGTCTTTTAAAAAAGAAAAAGACAAGTTCTCACTAGAACTTGTCTTTAAAAAATCATATCTCAAATTTAAACATTTACACAATTTTTCAAATTTTTCAATTCGTTGTTACTCTCGCTTTCAGTAAACACTTTTTTAATTACTTTAAAAATCTCTTCATTGCATTTTACAGGTTTTTGAACACTCTCGTCATTATCTTTTTTGTAAGGATCAACACCAAATGCATCAACTACCTTTTGGAAAAATAAACTTAAATACCCCCCAGTGCTATTTTTAATTTTGTAGCAAACATATTCTTTAAAGCCTAAAGATTGTTGCTCGGTGCTTTGCTTTTTGCTTGCATCTACTGCTTTAGAAACAATGCTGGAAATATTGTCAAAAGAACTTATAAATTCTTTTTGTCTGCTAACATCCTTAGAAAGCCAATCAAAAAATTCTTTATAAGATTTTTCGTACTCAGCTTTTAATTTTTCTTCTCTACCATTAACGTCCATTGCATCTTTTAAAAAGACTTTTAAAGACTCTAGCTTTTCAGCTTCCTCGGGGGTTAAAGAAATCTCTTTGGGAATCAAATCCTTAACTACATCGCTAACAACAAGAGGGATGCCATTCCCAGAATCAATTTCTGTAAGCGATTTAACATCGCCAAACTGCTTACAAGAAAACACCGCCAATAACATTAATAAAATACTTATCCTTTGCATCAAAACCTCCGCTAAAATAAGCCGTCATTATAGTTCATTTTTTAGCATTATCAAGACATACGAAAAATCAATCTCTTTGTTTTATTCTTTAGAATTATTCTTTTTATCCCTTAAGAACAAAAAAAGAAATTAAAACTTAAATTTTTATTTCCTTTACAGGCCTTAACATACAAGTAAAGGTTAAAATTTTATTTGAAAAAAAACAAAGAGGGATATATATTTGTCTAATGTTATAGATCAACAATTCATTGAAAACTTCTTTAAAACTACAAATAGGGACTTAAGGCCTTATTTGTAGTTTTAAAATAAAAAATGCGTATGTTAAAGCCTTTTGCTTTAAACTCCTTTAAATAAAAAACAACAAGCCTTTTGGGATTCCCAGCAGCAGAAATAAAATACTTTACAAAAATATTGCAATATAATTTGCTAATAAAAATTGAATATTTGTAATAAAAAAGGAGCATAAAGGAGGCTAACAAGGACATGATAATAAAAAAAAGAGAACTTTTAATATTGGGCATTGCTACTGTAATCTCGTGTGCAGCAATGTCTAAACCAAAAGATGATATTGTCTTTGGTGTTGGAATTGGAGACGAACCAACATCGCTTGATCCACAATTTTGCAGCGACAGACTAGGTAATTTAATTATAAACGAACTATTTGTGGGGCTTTTAAGGGGTGACCCCAAAACGGGTGGATACAGGCCAGGACTTGCAAAAAATTGGGACATTTCTTACGACAACACCTGCTATACATTCCATTTAAGAGACGACATTTATTGGAGTGACGGCATTAAAATAACAGCAAGCACCATTAGAGATTCCTACATAATGGCCTTAGAAAATGAGCTTGATGTGCCAAATATTAACCTATTAACATCAAAGATAAAAAATGCACAAGAATTTTACGAAACAAAATTAAATGCAGATGAAGTTGGAATAAAGGTAATTAATGAGCAAACTTTAGAAATAACTCTCTCTCGCCCAGCAATATATTTTCTTGACATGCTTACACACCCAATATTTATCCCCATTCCTACGCACATTGTTAAAAAGTTTGGAAACAAATGGACAAGCTCAGAAAACATGGTTACAAGCGGTCCTTTCAAGCTAAAAAGAAGGATCTTAAACGAAGAAATATCTCTTGAAAAGAATGAAAAATTCTATGATGCTAAAAGCGTTGATATTAATGAGCTCATATTTGTTACTATAAACGACACCCGCAGAATTTACAGCATGTACGAGCACAATGAAATAGATGCTATTTTTAATAACATCCCCTTAAGCCTTATTAATGAGCTTATCTTAAGAGAAGATTTTTATTCAGCTGACATTAATCAAATTGGGTTTTTTTCGCTAAACACAAATGTTAAACCTCTTAACAATGTAAAAGTAAGAGAAGCATTAGCTCTTGCGGTTGACAGAGAAACTCTAGCTTACAGAGTTCTTGACAACAACTTTAAAGCAACAAGAAAAATAAGCCCTAATATTAACAACTATAATTATGGGAAAAAGCTTAAGCCATACAACCCGAGAAAAGCAGAAAAGCTCTTAGCCGAAGCTGGATATCCAGATGGTAAAAATTTTCCAACCCTTACAATAAAATACAATAAAAATGACCTTGAAAAAGAAGTTGCTAGTTTTATTCAAAGCCAATGGAAAAAAGTTTTAAACATTGATGTAGAAATTGAGCCTGAAACATGGGTCAACCACATATCAAATATTTTAAAAGGTCAATATGAGATCTCAGTAAGGTCCTGGCAAGGAGATTATTTAGATCCCATGGCATTCTTTAATATATTTGAAACTAAAAGCTCACATTTTGCATCTTACGGATATTCAAATCCTGAACTTGATGAGCTTATAATAAAATCCGATCTTGAAGGGGATGAAAAACTAAGATTAGAAATATTAAAAAAGATAGAAGAAATAATTATTGAAAATGATTATCCAATAATTCCAATATACAGTGTTGCGGGAAACTATCTTTTTAAAAACGACAAATGGCTAGGGTGGAATACAAACAATTCAGAAAGATTTGCCCTATCAGAAATAAAACCTATAGAAGAATAAATGATTTTCAAACTTTTTCATAAATAGAGTCTTTAATTTTGACTCTATTTATGAAAACTTATTTTTGCATTAGCGCTAAAGCACTCTCTTTTAAATAAATCAAATCCTTTAAAACCTTATTAAAGTCAATACTGTTACTAAGAATGCAACTACATATTTCTCTTAATTTTTCATCTATATCTGAATATTTTTGATTTAAAAGTTTCAATTCTGGCTGTGGATCAAAAGCGGCATAATTGCCTACACTTAACATTTTAAGATTACTTAAAATATTGCTGCTTTTTTCTACTAACCCATGTTGTATTTTTAAAATCTCTAATATTTTGTTTAAAAGATTAATCTTTTGTTCACTAGATTCGCTAAAAAAATTGCCAACTTTAATCTCACTATAATTAGATATCCTGGAGCTTATTTTATCAGTCAAGCTCTTAAATTTTCTTTGAATTTTTAAAATAGCATTTTCTCTTTCAGCTAAATAAAGCTCAGAAAAACTTAAATCATATTTATTACAGTTATTTTCTTTCATACCAGAAAAATCATTTAAATAACAAGAAATTACAGCTACTGAAATGATATATACATAAATATATCTCTTCATGTATATTCTCCTAATGAAAATTTAATTTATTTCAAAAGTTCAAAATTATTTCAAATAACTAAAAAACATACAAATTTTACATGAAACTATTATTCAATTTAAATATATTATTTAGTATTAAAATTACTTAAAAATTATTAATAAGTTTAATAAACTTAATTTTTTCTAGTTAATTTTAAGCTTTCTGTTTCTACGATATCGCTCTCTGGCTCTTAATTTAAGTTTTTCTCTGTTTTTCTGATAATACTCTCTGTTATAATCTGATGCTTTTTGCTTATTTTTGGCCAATAAACTTTTATTGCTCGACTTATTAAAAGAACTACAACCTAAAAGACACATTAAAAAAAAAAGAAGACCGGTAATTCTCATATTTCACTCCCCTAGAAATACATTTGAATAGATTGAAAAAATAAATCTTAAAAATGATTACACTAGACAAATTTGACAAACTTAGCAAATTTTTCTAATGCTAATTTAATAAAATCTAATCAAAATTGATGTAAAATAAACTCTCTTTTAAAAACAATTAGCTTAAATATTTCAAACTAAGCTTTTTTTCAAAGTCAAAATTATGCTTCCAAAAGCATTGCAATTAAAAAAATCAAAGCTTGAGAACAAAAATAGAGAAAAAATCCGCTTTTCATAATAGACTCCTTCAAAGTAAAAAATAATAAAAATTAAATTATAAATCATATCAATAATATTTTCCAAAAAAAAAACTTTAAAAAAAATTTTTCAAAACCTTTAAAAGATTGAATATTAATTTTATATTTTTTACAAAAATTTGCATTTTTTAATATAAAAATTTAATTGTTTTAAAAATTGATTTAATATTGATTTGGCTTAGATTTAAGGCAAAAAGGAATTTTTAGCAAAATCAGCACAAAAGACAAAAACTTTTAAATAATTATTAATTACAATAAACTTAAATTGATAACTAAAAATTTAGAACAAATTATAAATATTTAAACCTGCCGAAATGAAATAATTTTTCTTTATAATTTAGCGTTAAAAGAAGATACGCATTTGCAAGAGAATCAAGCGCATCGTCTTTTGTTTTGCCATCTCCTTTGTAGCTGTAAATATCAGATATTACATTTTTACTTATTATTTTTAAAAATTCTATTTTGCGGCTTTCAAACAAAGGAATAAGCACGCATATTCTTTTGAATTTATTGCTTAAAGGTTTTATTGGTGCAACTTTAAAATAGTGACTGCTTTTGTTTCTCAAGAAAAGAATTGTTTTAGTTAAAATTCCATCCCCTTTGGTACTGTCTCTCTCCTCAATGTAAACGGTATTTACATTGAAATTTTCTATTAAAACCTGAATAGAGGCAAGCACTAAACTATCACTTACTGGTTTTTGGTCTTGATAAATATATGCATAAAACTTCTCAAAAGTGCGCTCTAAAACACAAATGGCTGTATTGTCTCCACCTACTGAGAATGCAGGATCAATGTACATTATTGGGCTTTTAAATTCATAATCTTGATTGAAAATCATCTCATTAAATAGCGTAGATTCATTTAAAATCCACTCCCCGTAAAGCACACGAGCCCGATAGGCGGGAAAACGCCTGTAAAGTTTTTCCTGGGTTTGAATAAAATCTGCTGAATTTAAAGGATTGTCATACGTTGTAAAATTATATGTCTTGAAAACATCTGTATTTTCAATATAATCGGTTTTAAAATAATGCGCAGGGCTTTCCGGATTTGTATCAAAAATAATAATTTCTTTACCCTTTCTAAGCCTTTTTATTACCTCAAGTAAAGTTTCTTTGTGAATTACTGTTGCTTCATTTACATAAATTATTGCACTATTGCCCCCACGAATCTTGGAAAAAGCATCTCTGTTTTTACCCCCGTAAATATTAAGCTTAAGGCCTGCTATCTTACAAAAAGACTGTCCACTTTTCTTTTTCTCGTAATCAATTCCCAGCAAGCTGCAAATTTTCTCTATTTGCTTTACAGTATTTGTCATCAACAAACCAATTGAGTTGCCTATAATAAAATTATTGGTATCTTGCTCATAAAAAGATTTGTTTTCAATAAGCTTTTTAACAAGCAAATATGAAGCTAAAAACGTCTTGCCACTTGCAATCCCGCCGCTAAATATTACTTTTGAATAATCGTGACTTTCTATGTCAAAAAGAACTTCCTTTTGCTTATCAGTTAAGTATTTGTTTTCAAAATCTTTAAAACAAATTTTGGTTGGTTTTGGCTTAATATAATCCAAAATGTTAATATTAAACTTATTTTTAAACTTTTTCTGAAGATTGAGAAATGCTAATGATCTTAAGAATTTCAAATTTTACTCCAATTTTAAATTCTTACTGCTTAAAACAGATTTAAGCTTAACAAGAGTATCAAAATCCTCTCTCATGCAAATAGTAATAAGCTTTTTTTCAATCTCTTCTCTCTTTTTAATCCTATCAGCAAGCTCTCTTTCAAGGCTTTCTTGGCCTTTAAGGCCTCTTTTTTTATTGGCGCTAATCTCGCTTTGAAGTTTGCTAATTTTTAAATCCAAAATTAATGCTTCCTTTTTTATTGCCGCTAAACTGAGATTTTTACATCTGTGGTGGGAATCAATAAAAGAACAAACTATCTCGTAAAATAACCTTTCAGCCTCATTTTTGGCATTTTCAAGCTCAAAGGCCTTTTTTGTAGCAAGCAGCACCAAATTGTTAAAATTGTCCTCATTAAAAGACACTTTAGTAGTGCTTTCTTCTGCCAGGTCGCTGGAAAAAGAATTCTTTTTACAAACAGAATCACCGGATTTAAAATATTTATTTCGGGCTTTTGCTACAAAAGATTCACTAACACCTAAAATTTGAGCGATATCTAAATCTTTTAAACCTTTTTTAAATAAAAAAATATATTCTTCTTTTCTATTTTTAAATATCATTATTTAATTTTAATTAAGTTCTTTTAAAAACTCAAGAAAAATTAATGTTTTTTACCGTGAGTAATTTAATTAAAGAGATCTATTTTTTAAATATAATAAAATTAATAAAAATAAGTGGTAAAAGAAGAAAAGAATATTTAAAACAAAATATATTCTGTTGCCAGCAATAACATTATTGTGTAATATGTATAGTGAGGTATTTACTCAAGAGCAAGAAACAAAAATCAAAAAAATCGTTGTTAACGAACAAAATGAAAGATTAAAACGCTTAATAAAATCTTGTGGAAAATACATCTAGTGAAAGTTTAAAAAACATGACAATTAAAGTAAAAAATAAAATAGCCTCAGGAGCAAACAAAAAAGGATACTTCTTTAAAGGCCTAAAGGGCATTTTTATGCCCTTTAGGCCTGCTAATCCCGTTTCTGCCCCCTAATAAAACAGTGTCAAAATAGTCAAAATACTCAAAAGAGAAGCCAATAAATTGCGGGAGCATGGCTTCTCTTTTATTTTTAAGACCTAATTATTTTAGATCTTTGATTCAATTTGCAAAATAACCAATTTGTAATATTTTGGCAAACTGGAAACAAGTCTTAAAATCACAAGCCAGATTGCATAGTAAGCTTGTAATTCCAAACAATGTTACTGCTATATTTGCATAAAACAAATTCACACTAACAATAAAAATAATAAAAATAAAATTTAAAATGATGCGCTTTTAAAATAAAAGTTTTAAAGTTTAGTAAAAATCTAGAAATTATATTAACTTTTTACATCAACACTACTAACTATTTTATTTTATTTTCCATAAAGTGGGCTAAAATTTAAATTTAATCAAATTTAAACATAAGGAGGAAAAAATGAAAATTGGAAAGTTAAATTCAATAGTTATAGCCTTGTTTTTTAAACTATTGGTCGCATGTAGTATTGGATTGGTAGAAAAAACAAATGTAGCTCTTGAATCGTCCTTTAAGGATTTAAAAAACAAAATTTTAAAAATAAAAAAAGAAGCCACGGAAAAAGGTGTACTTTTTACAGCTTTTACAGGCCTTAAAACCGGTTCTAAGGTGACAAGTGGTGGACTAGCCTTAAGAGAAGCAAAAGTACAAGCCATTGATGAAACAGGAAAGTTCCTTAAGATAATAGAAAAAGAAGCTTTAAAGCTTAAAGAAACTGGAAATAGTGGTCAATTCTTGGCTATGTTTGACTTAATGCTTGAGGTTGTAGAATCGCTAGAAGACGTTGGAATAATGGGCTTAAAAGCCCGTGTTTTAGAGGAATCTAAAAATAATCCTATAAACACAGCTGAAAGATTGCTTGCGGCTAAAGCTCAAATAGAAAATCAACTTGAAGTGGTTAAGGAAAAACAAAATATTGAAAATGGCGGGGAGAAAAAAAATAACAAAAGCAAAAAAAAGAAATAAATATTAAAAATATTGTCATTAGAATGGACTAAAAGTAAAATTTTTAGCTCGTCCTAATATTTACAATTTAATAATATTGGTTTATTGCTTTTACTAAAATACAAAAAAAGGATAATGATATGATTAAATGTAATAATAAAACTTTTAACAATTTACTTAAACTAACTATACTTGTTAACCTACTTATATCATGTGGACTAACAGGAGAAACAAAAATCAAATTAGAATCATCAGCTAAAGCCATTGTAGATGAAATAGATGCAATTAAAAAAGAGGCTGCTTCTAGGGGTGTAAATTTTGCTGCCTTTACAAGTAGTGCAACAGGTAGTAGGGTAGCAGGAACAGAATCAGGGGATTTCATAAAACAAGCAAAAGTACGAGCTATTGCAGTAGCGGAAAAATTCGTAATAGCAATAGAAGAGGAGGCTACTAAACTTAAAGAAACTGGACGTAGTGGTGAATTTTCAGCAATGTATGACTTAATATTTGAAGTCTCAGAACCATTAGAAAGAATTGGAGTACAAGACATGACAAAAACAGTCTCAATGGCAGCTGAAGAGAATCCTCCAACTACAGCTCAAGGGGTGCTTGAAATTGCAAAAATAATGAGAGAAAAATTAATAAAAGTTAAAGGAAAACAAAGACTAAATTCAGAAGCTACTAACCCGCAATAAACACCATTTTTATAAGCAACTTAAAATAATAGACCAAACAACCACCTGTGTTGGGCTGTTTGGTCTTACAATTTAAATGTTAATTCTGAAATGCAGAAACCAAATATTAAGCTCTTCAACCAGCATTCAAAAGCTAAAAGAAATTAAGGTTAAAGCAATTAACCCAAAGGGTTTAAAATTTAAAAAATACTGTAATAAACATTAAAAGTTATAAAATGTAATTATTATTTTCAAACAAAATAATTAAATATCCTTTTTGATGTTATTTGGAATTTCTTTCCTTTAGACTTTAAATCAAGACTGTCGTAGAGCACCTTATTATTATCAATTACAAGAAAATGCATAAAAATCTGATCTTTCACCTTAATCTCTGTTATTTCAAACTCTCTGCCGGCTTTAGGCAAATAAAGTGGACTCTCGTATCTAACCTTGGAAAATATTTTATAACAACTAAGAATTTTACATGGATTTAAAATATAACAATCCTTTCTAATGTAGCCTAATTCCAAAAACCGCTGATAATTTAAATTAACGTCTTTTGCTGTAAAATCAAGCCCCGTTAAAACAAATATCCAATAGTGCAAAGACAAAAAATAACATCCAGAATTTTGAATGTCTTTAAACAATTCTGCATTGCTTTGTAATATTTTCTCAATAAACATTTTTAAATACACAATTTTTAAATATAATTTTTAAATAATTAAACATTCCCGACCAATTTTTATCTAAACTTTAGAATCTAAAAGCTTAATAAGAAAACATTTGGTTTTAAGAATCTTTAATATTGTTAGAACCAAGCCACTCAAAACCATTATTTTAATGGCAAAAGTTTCAATTAAAAGTTTGCAGTATTCTTTCCTTTTGGTCTTATTAAGCCTTTTCATCTTAACCCCTAATATAAGTTTTTTACTAATACTATAGTATAAAAAAATTTATGTTTTGTAAATACTTTTCTAAATTTTTCCAAAATTACTGTTAAAAAATAAAAACTTTAAATCAAAAGTTAAAGGGTTTATTGGAATTTCTTTTAACAGAATCCCCAATAAACCCTTTAAGGTAACAGGTCCTTATATTAAGAGCGACACATTGCGTGTCAGTCTGTACCTATAAAGTATACACTAACTTTTCAAGTTTTGCAAATAAATATTTCATTTTCGTTTATTTCTTAAAGTTTCAAATTCTTTAGTTATTTTTAATAAAAAATCTTTTTCCTCAAAAAAAATTTTCTCTAAAAGAAAGCTTGTAAGCTTGGCATTTTTTTTATAAAAAGAATAAGATTCCTCCTTTTTAAGCTGAAATCTTAGTGGTTTTATTGGGTTTTGATTAGATTTTTTTAAACTTGGACTTTCTTTTGTTTTAAGAAGATAAATTGTATCATTGATTCCGTTTTTAACTACATACTTTTCTTCAATAAGCCCTTCTTCTATTGCTGTTGCAATTTTAAGATACTTGTAAGTTTGAGTTCTGGCAAGTCTATAGTCTTTTGCAAAATCATCAAAACTGGAATAATTGTCAAGTTTATAATATTCTTTGTCTTTAATTTCTTTTAAAACCTTCATTGCTTCTATTTTACAATAAATTTCTTTTTGAAAATTAATGTTTAATTTTTCTTTAAGTTTATTATAATGAACAAGTGCTTGCTCTTCTTCTCTAACGCTTTCAGATAAATTTCTTTTATTTATCTTTATCTCCACTTATAATCCTCCTTTACAGTTTGAGTACACTTAGTGTACGTAACTTGATTTATTTAAAAACGCAGTAAGCGTGTTTTGGTACTCTATTATGTAATCCTTCGTCAAATCAAATCTATCATTTTTTGCTATTCTTTTGTTTAAATCTTCTCTCTCAGATATTGTGCCTAAGAAATTATTATTTTTTTCTAAAACCTTTAAAAGTTCTCTGTGCGTGTTGTTTCTTTTAAATTTAGTATTAATTAAATACATTGGCAAAGTTAATAATAACTTGTTCATAAAAAAAGTAAATAAATCTAAACTTTCAACAGCCCATTTCTCTGCTGTTATTGGTATTATTATGTAATTGCTACACACAAGGGCATTTGTTAGGGTAAAATCTAAGCTGGGATTTGTATCAAGTATTATATAATCGTAATGATTACTTAACAACTTTAGCTGTTCTTTTAATTTAAATTCTTTATATGGAATAGATTCTGAATTAAATTTATGTAATGTTAAATAGCTTGGAATTAAATCCAGATTTTTGTGAATAGTGATTAATGCATTATCTATGTGTAAATTTGATATTAGTACCTCATATATATTTCTATTTATTAAATCTATATTATTGTCCTTAATTTTATTAAAAAAATAGCTTGTTGTTGAAGCTTGAGTATCAATGTCTATTAAAAGAACCTTGTATTTGATTGAAAGTAATGTGGCAAAAATTAAACTTGTTGTGCTCTTGCCAACACCACCCTTTATACTTGCGATTGTTATTACTTTTGTCTCTTTTTTATCCATTCAGGAATAATTCCCCCTTTTGACAATTTTTTGCTATAAAAAGTGTAGAGTTCGGTTTCTAGTTCTAAAATAATATTTAACAGCGTGTTGTAATAGGGGCTGTTTACCCTATCCTTTTTAAGTAAAATATGAAGACCGTTTAAATAACAAAAAACAGAACCTTTTTTAAACCTAAATTCAATGTATTCACATTTTCTAAGAGTGTAAGTTTCTTTCTTGTTGAAATTCTTTACAATAAATGCTTTATCAAGCTTTCTTATTCCGTAATAAATTCCCATAAATTCATCATCTTCTCTTAAAGAAAATAAATGAAACATGCTTATGTCTTCTATGTTAAAGATTCCCCTTAAGGAAATGAAAAATTTCGTAGGTTCATTCTTGCTTATTCCGAATGTATAAAAGTCATTAAAGATTTTAGTATGGTATATCTTTCTACCTTTAACCTCCTCAATCTTAGAAAAAACGTTAGCCTTTTTTCCTTTTTTGGCCTTTGGCTTGTTGTCTGCGTCCAATTTTAACTCTTTTTGCTTTTGCTTTAGTCGTTCAAGTAAAGCCGTCATTTTTTTCCTTTTTCCTTAATAGTAAAGCTAAGCTGCACATTTTTTTCCCTAGCTCACTATTTTAATCAAATTGTTATAGTAGGAATTGTCAAATACCTTACTATATTTAAGATCGGGCTCATTCTCAATGAATTTTTTTAAAGTAGGAATTAGCTTATCATTATCTACTTTATGCCTTAACTGTTCTAATAATATACTAAAAATGTTGTTTTTTATACTTTTTTGTTTTACCATTTTATCTTGGATTTTGGGGATCTCCGTTTTTGCTCTTTTTACGAGCTTTTCTAAATCTGGATATTTTTTGTGTTCTATTATGAAATGTGGTTTTATTTTGTAAATTTCGTATGTTTTGCCAAAAAACTTTTCAAGATCTTCTTTTTTATATTGTTCTTTTTCCAATTCTTTTATTTTTGCTTCAAGTATTTTTTTTAGAATTTCGTTTTTGTTTCTATATTTCTTTTCCGGTTCTTTTATTTTATATATTATCCTTTTATATCCACTGTTTCTGAAAAATTTGCACAGATATCCCGGGTTGTTTATATTTTCTTTTATTGCGTTTGATATGTGCTTTTCAATCTTTTTAGGATCTATTCCTTTTAGGTCATTTTCAATGTGTTTTAGATTTCTTAAATGATCGATTTTAGTGCCGTTTGTTGTTTTTAAATCCATTATTAAAGCTGGAATTTCTGTTTTGAAGTTACATTTACTTAAATATTTTTTTATTATTTCATTATTTGTTGTTTTTTTGGAATTTTTGTGTATACTTCTATATTCTTTATATTTATATATATTATTAGTATTATTAATACACTCCCATTTAACACTACTATTTATTTGATTAAATTTTTTTATTCTTTGCGTAAATTCGTTAATTTTATTTATTATTTTTTCTTTAAAGTATGTGTTAATTATCAAATAGCATTTTTCTTTTTCGTATTTAAGTTTATAATAAGTTTCACTTCCAGAATTTTTTCCCAAATGTTTACAGTAGTTTATCGTGACTTTAAATTTTTTCTCTAGTATGTATAAATAGTTTTGTAGTGTTTTGAGTTTTATGAGTTTTTGTTTATTTCTTTCAAGGTTTTTATTTAGTAAATAAAGTATGTTTTTTTGTGTGTATTTTTTAAAGTTTAAGTTGATAAAGTTAAGGGTAGAGATTAATACAATCAAGTTGTGTTGGAAGTTCATTGTGGTTGTTTTTACTCTTTTTGTAGTGTTTAGTGATTTCTGTTTTAATGCTTTCAATTTTATACTCCTAATATAAGTAGTTTCTTTAATTATAACTTAATTAATAGTACAGTTTCTTAAAAAAGTAAAGTTTTTTTATATAAAAAATAAAAAAAAAGTATATTTAATACATATTTGTTAAATATACTTTACAAAAGTAAGTTTTTGTAATAAAATATAATAAATAATAAACTTATATTAGGAGTAAATTATTTTTACGCTTTAATTTTTATTTAAAATAGTGAGCTTATTAGCGATGGGTTTAATTTTATTAAGAATTTAGATTATTTTATTTATTTATCCTTCATTCAAGAGTTGGGCTTGGGTGAAGGAATTATTCCCATTAATTTTATTAAATTTTGTGCATTCAGTGTATTAGTGTTTTTTATTTTGATTTTAAAGACTTAAAGACTTAAAGACCTAAATAGCTTGACTTATGTATTATTTTATTTTCTCTCTTTAAAAAGAGAAAAAGCCTCCTAAGAGGCTTTTTCCAGAAGTAACAAATTGAAAAATATATAAATTCAATTTTTAGGTTGTAATAAACCCTTCCTACACTAGCTGATGCCTTTGTAGGGGGGTTTATTTATATATTATTTTAAAGCACCTTTAAGCTCTGAAAGATTTTTAATTTCACTAGCTGATCCTTCTAGGCTGGTTCCAGCTGTGTCGTATTTTTGTACTGTAATTGTACCATCTGTTAAGAACACTAAATCTTTAGTTTTTTTGCTGTCAGCGCTAATTGTTAAAGTGCTAGTACTGTCTTCCCATTTACCTGTTTTTTTGTTAGAACCTGCAGTGTCATTCAAAAAGACTTTTACTTTTCCATCTTTTTCAATTTCTCTTTTTAGAGTAACAGTACCCTCTTTAATTTCCACTGTTGTTTTTCCGCCTACAAGACTTCCTTCAAGCTTAATGCCATTTTTTAGAGTTTCTACTGCTTTTGTAGCATTTTCAGCATCTGTCATTTGTGAGTATTCAAGTGTAGTTCCGTTTGATCTTGTTAATTTTTTTGAGTCTAATTTATTAGCTTTGAGAGTTTCCTCTGTTATTGACCCCTGTTTTTTAGTAACTTTACTTGAAATTTTTTGGTTGCTAGCATCATATGTTTCTAAGGTTACTGTGTTTAGATCGTCAGAAACTATTAACTTTACTTTACTCTTGTCAGGCTTTGAACCTTCAAGGGTTCCAGAACCATTATTTTTATCGGAAGTTCCTTTAAGTTCAACCTGATCAATTTTTGCTCTTAAATCATATTTGCCAGAGCTATTTTTTTCTTTGCTTACAAAAATTTCATTACCATTAAACAAAGACACTGAGTCTTCTATCACCGCAGGAAGGCCTTGTTTAGTGTTTTGATGTGATTTTTTACTAGAGTCTTCAAGGTTTAGATTATTTTCTTTTTGAGAACCAATTGACTCAGCACCTTTTTGTGCACATCCTATTAAAGCTAACACTAAAGCAAATCCTATTAATAATCTCATAAATTCTCCTTATTTTAAAGCGTTTTTAAGTTCATCAAGTTTTTTAATTTCAACTGCTGATCCTTCTAGGTTGGTTCCAGCTGTGTCGTATTTTTGTACTGTAATTGTGTTTTCTTTTGTAAACACAAGGTCTTTAGTTTTTTTACTGTTTACAGTAATTGTTAAAGTTGAAGTACCTGAATTCCAAGCTGCAGTTTTTTTAGTAGCAGAACTGCTTTCAGTGTCATTAAGCTCAGCTGTTACTTCTCCAGATTTTGAAATGTGCTTGCTTAAAGTAACTGTTCCCTCTTTAACCACTAATGTTGCTTTTTCAGCAGTTAGAGTTCCTTCAAGAACATAGTCTTTTAAAACTTCTTTAGCTTTTCCGGATCCATCGCTTTTAATTTCTGTGTATTCAAGTCTTGTTCCGTTTGCTCTTGTCATTATTTTTTCAGCTAATTCACCTTTTTCGTTGAATTTTTCTTCTGTTGATGACTTGTCTTTGGAAGTTACTTTTCTTGATACTAATGTTTTACCATCTTCTTTTAAAACTTCAAGTGTAGTTTGGCCTAGATCGTCAGAAACTGTTAATTTTACTTTACTTTTGTCAGCTTTTACACCTTCAAGTACCCCAGATCCATTGTTTTTATCAGAAGTTCCTTTAAGCTCAAGCTTGTCTACTGTTGCCATTAGACTGTACTTACCGTCTTTGTTTTTTTCTTTGCTTACAAGAACTTTTATTTCACCAGGCAAATCTACTGAAACGCTGTTTTTCTCGTCAAGGCTGCTAACATTTTGCTTACATGCTATTAAGGCTAATATTAGACCTATTCCCAATAAATATTTTTTCATAATATATTCTCCTTTTATATTAATATAACTTAATACAAGTATAATTATATTATAAGATTAACAAATAACAAATAGAAAATTGAAAAAAAATAAAATTATAATAACTTCAATTAAGTTTGGTTCTAATTAAGTTTGGTTCTAATTAAGCTTAGATTTAATGTAGATTTTTTATTTAAAAAAAGTCCCAGTTTTGGGACTTTCAGGAAAAAGAAAAGTTAAATGTCTTTTAAAGTATTAAGGTATATTTTTTGAGTATTTTTTGTAAATCTGCATTGCAATTGGTTTTATTTTGTCAATGTGATTTTTTAAAGCAGCAATGTTTGTCTTGATTGATTTTAGAGTCTGATCTTTTTTTAATTTGCTGGTATCAAAAAGCGTAAATTCAGGATAATTTTTATTATTTACTTTTTGTTTAGTCTTCACAAGAAATGTTTGTAAATACATAATATAGCTTGAAAGATGTGCTTCGTATAAGCTTAAAGCCTTTAGTGTTGACTCTTGCGGGGATGATGGTTCTTCTGGAAGGCTTGCTATTGTAGAGCATGAAAAAATTATAAGACTGTTTAATAAAAACAAAAAGGGGAAATTTTTAATTTGCAATTTTATCTCCTTTATTTTCTTTTAAGTTTTGGGTTTTGCTGTTAGCAGTGCTTGTATTTTCTGGAAACTCTTTTATTTGTTCTTGGAGTGCTTGAGTTTTGATTGACATTAGCTCATTTCTTTCTTCTCTTAAATGTTCAATGATGCTTGCATCTCTCTCATCATTAATGCTTGATATAAGTTGAGTAATCTTATTATTAACATTTTTAATTTCATTTAATATTTTTAATGATTCTTCTTTCTCAAGGGTTGTGATTTTGTCTTTGTAGATGCTCATTATTAGATTGTAAAGATTAAGTCCCAAATATATTCCCTTTTCTACTTTGACTTCTGTTGGAGAATCGCTACTTTTTAGAAAATCATATAAATTATTTAAAGCGTCAATGCCAGAGTTGATATTCATTTTATTGTTCATTTTTTTTCCTTTTTATTTGTATTTTTTAAGAGTTTTTGAATAAGAAAATTTAAATTTTCTCTAAACTGTGGTTTTATTGCCAAAATCATCGGCATTATTGCTAACACAATAAATCCTCCTAAGATAATTAGTTTTGTATTGTCAATTGTTGACAAAAAAATAAGTATTGTATCCATAAATGTCTCCTTTTATTTATTTTTTATACTTTGTTTAGTATTGGCATTTCTTCTCCCATGCTTAGTTTGCCCGATCCAACGTAGTACCAACCATTGTAAATTGGTGTTTTAAGTGTGGGCATGTTTTGAGAAGAAAATGAAGCTATTAAAATTTTTGCAGAGCTTTTTTCAAATTGAAGGTAAAATTGTTTATTGTGATCTTCTGTTGAGCTTGAATACCTGATTTCTGCATCTATTTGTAAATAAATGTAATTGTCTTTGTATGATTCGTTTATTACAATTGATGTGCTACTTCTGTTTTTAAGTGCAACGGTTGTAGCTTTATTTTTATATTGAAATTCTATTATTCTAGCATCATCAACTATTGTGTGTAGCCCCCCAAAGTCGTATGGTTTTCCTTGCCACCAAATAGGAATCTCTACAATTTGCGGAATTCCGTTTTGATAGCAGCTTACAAGTTGTTCATTTTTTGTATCAAGAGTTTGTTTGGGTATTAATTTAAAAGAGTTTTTAAATTTATCTGTAAAATCGTTTATTTGTACGCGACTTGTTAGGTCGCTTTTGAGCTCATTTATTTCAGATTTTTCTGCAAGAAATTCTTTTAAACTTTCAATCAAGATTTCAAATTGAATAAGTTCAATATCTTTTGTTTCTGAGTTGTAAATTGAAATTTTGTTTGAAGATGGCTTTGTGTTTGTGTGCTTTAAGCTCTCAATAAACGTAGATTTAACTTTTCTAAAAACAGTATCAAAATCTATGTTTTCAAGTGGTGCGCTTAGCTTTAAAAGTTTTGAGATTACTTTAATGTAAATGTTTTTTATATATTCTTTGTTTTCTAAAAGTTCCTTGCTAATTACGTCTTTTATTGCTTTTTTAAAGCATCCAAATTCGTTGTTATAAAATGTATCGTTTTGTATTTGTTCTAGGAGATGTTTGTATGTGATTGCACAAGTATCTTCTACTATGTCATCAATAGGAATAAGGTCGCTTTGATTAACTTTTGTTTTTCTGTTTAAGTCTTTTATTTGTACGCTTTCTTGTGGTTCGTTGGTATTCATAAATTCTCCTTTTTAAATTTCTTTAAGTTTTAAATTGTATTTACACGCTAGTAAGCAGAAGGTCAAAAAAAATGATCTGCTGCGCTAAATTTTTTTGTTCTTGCGCCTTTTATTTCTATTTGTTTTTTGTCTATGATTTTGACTATCCTTCCTATAGGAATTAATATTTTAATAAACTCATACACCGAGTTTTTGTAATCTTTGGGCATATAGTTAGAAGTTAGAGCTTTTTTAAATCCCGCGTGCTTTGCAGTTATTTTTTTTAGCTTGTTTTGATTTTTTGCTGCAATATTAAATTCAATGGGGGACTTAATGTTTCCAAGCAATTTTATTATTATTTCGCCTGGAGCGTCTTCGTTTGAACTTACTTCTACATTTGCGTGTAAAAAGGCTTTAAAGAGCACAATAAAGCTTTCGTCAGTGCCAATGGACTTTATTGCAAAAATAATGGCATCTAAAGAGTTAACAAGATTTTTGTTAAGCTCTTTTTTAAAGTGAAATGCATTAAATATTGAAAGCATTAGCAATGCAATGTATTTAGAGTTAATGCTATTTTTAACATTAATTGTGTTAAAGTTTTCAAGCAGCTCTTTTAACTCTCTTAGTATCTCTTTTTTGTAATCAAGCTCATTGCAAATGAATTTTTCAATTTGGGTATTTTCTAAAAATTTTGGTATCTCTTTATTCATTTTTATTCTCTGTTAATAAGAAGCCTTTTGTTTGTATCAAAAATAATAATTTCATTCTCTTTGGTGTTTTCGTCTTTATTAAATGTGAAATCGCTATCACTAAGCTCTGTGATTTTTTTTGTCTCATCATTTTTAATGCAAATTCCGATTTTCAGCTCTTTTATTCCCCGAATAATGCTAACTGGTGCAAGAAAGTCTTGATACCTAAGAGATGTTCCCATTTCAATGTATTTGTCAGTTAATATTTTGTTGTAAATGTCTCTAATTTGAGTATCTATTTCTTTGTAGATTGCGTCTTTTGCTTCTGTTTTGTAGACTGCTTTAAGATATGCATATTTCTTCTTACCTAAGCTGAATTTGTATGTTTTTTTTTGGTTGTGCTTGTTTAAAAACTCAATCTCAATGTCGCCTTTAAAAACTGTTCCGCTTGGCGCTGTATAGTAGATTGCTTGCCAAATATTTTGTTTAGTTTCAATTTTGATTTGCTTTTTTTCTTGGTCTTGAAAGCAATCGTCTTGTAGTATTAAGTAAAGGCTGATTGTTCCAGGCCCACTTAAAATATTTATGTGCTTAACTCCTTCAACATTTAGCAGAGCTTTTCTTATTGCTTCGTAAGTTGAGCTTTTGGGCGTGCTTAAGTCTTCTTTTAGTGCATTAAAGTAGCTTCCATTTTCTTTTATTTTGGAAAAAAGTTCTTTTAAGACTTCTGATATTTGTTTGTCAATGCTTGAACTTGGAAAGTTTATTATGTCGTAAATTGAATTGTCTTTAATGTTTATGCCGTATTTTGTTCTCAGCATATGTTTTTTTTCATTTTGAATTTCTTCTATTGTTTTTTCCAATATTCCTAAGTTTTTATCAAAAATTATACTCATATTTTAAAATCCATTTTTAAATTGTCTTTTCCTAAAAAGAAAAAATTTATTGTTATTGTTTTGTTTTTAATGCTTGGCCTTACGTTAATAAGGTCTATTTTGAGTTCTTTTGAAAGGTTTAAAAAAAAATTTTTAATAGATTCTAGTTTATTGGCTTTGCAAAGTTTAAAGTAAAAGCTGTAGTCAAGCCCATAATTTGGATTTTCTTTTAAACTGCCTTTTGGTGTCTTAAGGTAAAAAAATAAACGCTGTTTTTGTTCTTCAATGTTTTCTATTAATTTAAGATCGTTGTTAAATACTATATTAAATTTTTCATCAATTTTAATTTCCATTTTTAACTACCAAAGTCATTTTAACATATTTTATTCGATATTACTATAAAGTTTTACAAAATGTTTATTATTTTAAATGCTGAGATATATTATAATTTATATTTTTTTAAAAAATTTTATTTAATTTTTAAATTTAAATATTTGCACAATCGCATTGTGGGAGACGGTATGAAAAATATTTTATTATTTGTTATTTTATTATTCTTTTCTTGTAAAGAATTTAATTATTCTGATATTAGGAGAAGGTCTTCAAAGGGTTTAAATGCTTCTAGTGGTGCATCAAGCAAAGAACTTAAAACTTCTTTTATAGGCTCATTAAATGATGATCAAAAAGAAGCTTTGTTTTTTATTGAGCAGGTGGTTCTTGATAGCAATCCTGATAAGTTTAATCAAATTTTTAATGTTAATGAAGAAAAAGTAAAAGAAATGCTTGCCACTATTGTTAAGTGTTTACAAGCCAAAAGAAAGGCTAAAATGGCTCTTGAGAACTCAAATGATCCAAATGTTGCTAAATCTAAGCAGCAGTTGTTACAGGTTGAAAAAACTTATATAGATAATTTGCGACAATCTTTTATGACTACTAAAAACATTGAAGAGGCTTGTAATCTTGTGAAAAATTATGATGCATCTGTTTCGTTTTAACTTTTTTATTTTTAATTAATCCTTAGATTAGCTCTTAAGCTTAAGGGTTAATCTTCCTGTTTGTGCTTGTTTTTGTTTTTTTATTGTAAATATGTCTAAATTACAAAAATTTAAATTTTTGTAATTTAGATTGGTGTTAATGATTTTAATTTATCTGTGTAATTTTAGATTATTAAATAATGCAGATTATTAATACTTTTTTTGCTTTAAAAGGAATTATTGGATTAATTTAGGTTTAAAGCTCTATTTAAGTCATTTTAAATGGGTTTTTATTTTAAAAAACAATTTATTAAGACGGCTGCAAGCCTAATTCCTTTTATAGTAAGAAATAGTGCGATGCATACATTTAGTGTATGTAAAGTGAGCTATATTTTTATTTAAACCAATAATTAAATAGAGGTAATTAAATTTATGAATAAAATAGGAATTGCATTTATTATTAGCTTTCTATTGTTTGTTAATTGTGAGGGCAAATCTTTAGAAGAAGATTTAAAAAGCACCACTTCTAACAATAAGCAAAATTTAATAAGCAATGAAAAAAAGTCTCTAAATTCTAAGAACAACAGGCTTAAAGATTCTCGGTTAAGTAATTTTGAAAACAAAAAGAATGAACAGACATTAAGAAAATCTAAAGACTTTAAAAAGGATTTACAAACTTTAAGAAATTCAAAAAATTTAATGCCTAAAGACTTGGAACAGTCGAGCAATGATTTTGACAATTTAGACAATTCTGAGTCTTTGCAAGAAGCTTCTTCAAAGCACAATATTGGCAAGTCAAGATACGGTAAAGCTTTGCTGAAAAATGATCACGATGAGATTTGGATTCCCCATTTAAACTTGGAAGAAGACAAAAATTTTGAGTTTTTCAAGAAATCTTTGCAAAACGATGAGAATAGATATGCTCTTGGTGGGTGGCTTTTAAACAATGATGAGGTGTTAGCAAAATACAGATACAGCGAAAAAGATGTTAATCAGTTTTTAATTGATATAGGAAAAAAGCGGTGGGGAGATTTGTCTTTTAAAATGAGCACCTTAGTGCGATTGATTGAAAATTATTCTGACAAAAGCGACAGAGAAGATGAAATTTCTCTTCTGGATATGAATTTGTGTCAACAATTTTATCTAACCAAAATTAATGCTGGTGGTTCAAGCGCAGACATTCTTGTTGCTCTTGAAAAAACAATCGATCAACAAATTAGCGGCGTTAGCAAAGAACTTCTTGAATTAAAAAATTTTTCTCTTACTACAAAGTCAGAGCTTGATTGGTATTTAAATTGGAAGCGCAATTTAACAGACGAAGAAGAAGAGACTTTGCAATGTTGTAGGGTTTTGTTAGGCGGAGAATTGGATTTTGAAAATCTTGACGATTTGTTTAAAAGGCTTGGAAAGGAATATTCTAGGTTGATATTAAGAAAGCTAGAAGAAATAACATTAAATTACGATGTTAATAGGTTTTTAAAAGAAATGGAGAAATCACGTAAATCTTTCAAACAAGCATTAGGTTCTATTAGGAATAAAAACAAAAGAGTAGTGATTTTTAAGGTTAGAAATTCTCTTTTGGAAATTTTTAAACTTTATTACAACAATATTGGCAGGAATAAAAAACTTTATGATTATATAAATCGCATGTTAAACAGCTTGATAAAAGAGATTAGCAGGCGTTAAAGTTTTTATTTTGATTTTTTTTTTAATTGCTCTACATTTTCTTCTAATAATCTAATTTAAAAACTTTAAATATTAGATAGAATTTTAAAAGTTTAAAAGGGGGAGCATTTTGAAAAGAGTCATTGTATCCTTTGTGGTTTTAATCCTAGGGTGTAATTTAGATGATAATTCAAAAATGGAGAGAGAGGGTAGTAATAAGCTTATTAGAGAAAGTGGATCAGATAGGCTGGGTCAAGAAAATAGAGCTTTGGGGGCGATGAATTTTGGGCTTTTTTCTGGAGATTCTGGTGTAGTTTATGATTTTCAGAATTATGAAACTTTAAAAGCTCTTGAAAATAAAAATAAATTTATTGATTACTCTAAAATAGAGTTTTTAGAAGGAACAAAATCAATAAGTGTTTTTATTTGGTGGCCGGTTTCTGTTCGTTGGATAAAAATTAAAGCCAGAGATTTGTTTGGGGAGCGTGGAGATTTTGTTAAAGAGCTTAGGGGCATTAAGTATTCTTATCTTGTTTCTCCTGTTGATGGAAGCTATATTTCTTATGCCATGCCTTTAATAGTTTTTGAAACCACTAGAGAGAGTGATCCGCTTTATTCTGTTTCTGGGTTTAAATTAATAAGCAAGGGAAATGATATAAATTTTAATGAAAATAAAAGCGGATTTTTGGGAAGACTCCCAATGTCTGAAAAATCAGTTGAATCTGGGCTTGTAACCGCATATCCTTTTGGTTCTAGCGATGCTAAAAAAGTGATTGAAGCTTTTGCTTCTCTTTATAATAATGGAACTTGGAGTGATATGATTGCCGAGATTACTATTAAGTCAAAGCAATATCCAAAAAATGAAAAAGTTTACAGAATTACGCTTGATTCTCAGCTTTTTAATGTTGCTATGAAAAAAATAATTGAAAAATATCCTAAAATAAAAAGTGCAAGTTTTGCATTTAATTCGTTGATTAACTAAAAAAATATTTTAAAAGCTAGCAGTTTAAAACCACTAGCTTTTTTAAATTAATTATAAATTTCAGACTTGGGTTTTGCTATATAGTGTCTTTAAGGTTATTAAGTGTGGTTTTGGAATCTGCTTGATTAAAAATTCCATCAAATCCGCTAGCAAGTATGCTTTTGTAAGTATTTAGCTCTTCTGGATCTTTTTCTTTTTATCTTTATTTTCTTTAATTTTCGCAAGCAGATCTTTTATTTCATCTTCTTTTAGCTCTGATAGAAATTTTGTACAGATTCTTCTATTTTGCTTTCATCTCCACCGCTATTTTTAAAATGTAAGCCAATATTTGGGTCTACTAGTTTTTCTTTTAATAAGTTTGTTAAAAATGTTAGTGTTTCTTTTTCAGTGTTGTTTAAGTTCAATCTACTTACTAATTTTTCTAAAGGTGTTGCTTTGCTGAATTCAATTCTATCTTCATCAACTAGGTTTGATTTGGCTTGCGATTTTTCATCTAGGTCGTTGTTTGGCTCGGCATCATTACTTTTGTTTTTGCAATTAAGCATAAATGCTAATATTATAAATACAATAATCGTTTTTTTCAAAATAGTCTCCTTAAAAAGTATTTTAATTATTGTTAATTAGTAATTATAGCATTTTAATAATATGTTTAGAACATTTTAATTTAATAATTGTTATTATTAATTGTTAAAAATATTGTACTAATTTAGCATTAAAAATAATTTCTTAATTAGGCTGAATATTGTGTTTAAGATTTGCAATTTTTAGTATTCAAGCGGTGGTTTAACGATATTTTAAGTGCATTTGATAGGCCAACATAGAAAGCATTGGTGCGTATACTTTCTCTGTTGGCAAATTGATTTTTAATTTTTATAATTAGATTATAAAAATTAGTATCTATTATTTATTTAATAACTTTTTTAAACGATAATTGGAATCCGTTTATTCCAAGATCAAAATTGGGCTCAAAGCCTGCAAGTTCAGCGCTGAGTCTTTTTTTAAGATTTTCATTGTGCCGATTTGCGAATGTAAATGGAATAATAAGTGAAACTGTGTAGGATGTTAAAACCACGCTTGCTCCTACTCCTATTAGTATGTATCCGGTTAATTGTGTTTCGCGGTGATTAAGAATAATTCCAGTTCCCCAAAGGATTGCTCCTAATAAATTAAATCCAAGCACTGAGCCTCCACCAATATAATCCCCTT
This sequence comes from [Borrelia] finlandensis, assembly GCF_030438365.2. Taxonomy (NCBI): domain Bacteria; kingdom Pseudomonadati; phylum Spirochaetota; class Spirochaetia; order Spirochaetales; family Borreliaceae; genus Borreliella; species [Borrelia] finlandensis. The sequence continues at coordinate 665 of NZ_CP124069.1, read as the reverse complement.
GGACAAAGGATCCTATTCCAAAAGGCAAAAATAAATTTAAAAGGAATGGCCCTATTGGATTTTTTTTCTCTTTATCATATTTGTTAAAACTTTCAATGCCTTTTTCAATTCTATCTTGTGTGTCTTTTGTGGCAAAGATTTGAATTGTCAACCCAAAAATTAATATTAATGTGAAAATTTTTTTCATGTTTTTATTATCTCCTAATGGTAAGTTTTGACAAGTAAAATATTAGCGCAATTTATAATAAATTAATATTTATTTCAAGCAAATAAAGTTTGGATTGAGTTCGTTTGCTTGCAATAATAGATTTTTAAAAAAATATGGATTGTCTTAAAGTTTTGAATTTTATTTATTTCTTATTGAGTTTAGATCAATCTTGAATTTATCTCTTCTTAAAATCTTTTAAGACCATTTATTAATGGCATTAAGCAAGTTTTTATAATGTTTTTATACTTTAACTTTCTAATTTGTTTATATGATTTTTAAATTATTAATTCAAAATAATGTTTACAATTTTTTTTTTAAAAAAAAGTTCTTTTATAATGTAATATTTTTTATTTTTAATACAATTTGTATTATGATTGGCATGGGCTTCCGTATTTTATATATTAATATTCTTTAATTCTAAAAGATAATTTATTAGTATACTAATAAATTATCTTTA
>NZ_CP179480.1:0-49758 GCF_030438365.2 [Borrelia] finlandensis | reverse complement strand
GATTTAGTTCCCTCGCTTTGAACAACATCAGCAACCTTTTTTAATCCAGCTTCAACAGCCTTCCTAACAATGTTAGTCAACGCTGTGAAAGTCTTACCAACAGCACTTTCAACAGCACTCTTCACATTCTCTTTCCCACTATTAGCAGCAACAGCAGCAAACTTTCCACCCTTAGCCAACCCCCTCAGAACAATAGCAGCAGCAATCTTATCACTCTTTTTCATCTCACCATTAACAAAATTGGCACCATTATTATCAGTCCCAATAGCAGCCTCAATCGGATTCGCAGCAGCGCCAGGAGCCTGCCCCTTCGCCTCCTTCGCCTTCTCAGCAGCATCAACAATCGCTTTTAGTATCTGCTCTCCACTAACCGCACTAACAGCAGCAGCCGCCTTCCCAATAGCCTCAGCATCAGCATCAACAGCACCTTTACTACCCGCGAACAATTTCCCCGCTTCCTTATTATCCTTATCATCAGCAGCAGCTGTAACATCTGCTAATACACCACCGGGCTTCCCAGTAATAGCTTTCCCAGCAGCATCAACAATCCCCTTTATTCCCTTAGCAATCCCAGTAACACTGCTTGCATCAGCTTCTTTCCCCTTCTTATCATCATTAGCATCACCAATTTTCTCTCCACCACCAGTACTGCCTGCTGCTGCAGCTTCCCCAGCAGCTTTAATCATCTCTTCTAGCCACTCGCTAACCTCACCAACAGCACTCTCAACAGCACTCTTCACATTCTCTTTCCCACCATTAGCACTCTTAGTAGTCTCACTTCCAGTACTGGTCTCGGTTTTTCCGCTAGATAAGCTACCCAATTTTTCTTTTGTACTTTTTAATTTTTCACATATAGAATCAAAGTAAGTTTTTACATCAGATTTTTTTGGATCTGCTTTAGAGAATGCATCTGCAACTAATCCGCTAAAAGCGTTAAATACATCTATAAATCCATTACCTAGTTTTATAATTGATTGGTAAAATATACTTACTGAATCTTTTTTGTCAGTAGCCTCACTACCATTGTTTTTGCAGTTAATAAAAACAAGTAAAGCTACTAAAATCATTGCACTTGAAATTTTTTTCATATTGCCTCCTTAATGAAAAGTATAAGATATCATCTTAGCTCAAGATAATAATATTATCAAGCGAATGTTCTAAAAATTTTAATTTCTCTTTTATTCTTTTTGAAAAAAGAATAAAAGAGAAATTAAAATTTTTAGAACATTCGCTTGATAATATTATTATCGCCAAGACAAAACCATAAATAATAAAATATTTTTCTTAAAGCCTAAATAAAATTATAAAACGCATTATCTCAACTTAAATAAGTTAATTACCACATGCGATTTCAAACAAAAAAGTATAAATTCTTTCGGGCAACAGCTTTATTTATCATAAAAATAGAAAATTAGTTAAATCTTTAAAGGATTCAACTTTTATTAAATTAAAAAGCTCTTTTTACATTAAAAGGAAACCCATTGTAAACTAATCGATTTATTTTTTAGATGAAAAAAATTTCAAGTGCAATGATTTTAGTAGCTTTACTTGTTTTTATTAACTGCAAAAACAATGGTAGTGAGGCTACTGACAAAAAAGATTCAGTAAGTATATTTTACCAATCAATTATAAAACTAGGTAATGGATTTATAGATGTATTTAACGCTTTTAGCGGATTAGTTGCAGATGCATTCTCTAAAGCAGATCCAAAAAAATCTGATGTAAAAACTTACTTTGATTCTATATGTGAAAAATTAAAAAGTACAAAAGAAAAATTGGGTAGCTTATCTAGCGGAAAAACCGAGACCAGTACTGGAAGTGAGACTACTAAGAGTGCTAATGGTGGGAAAGAGAATGTGAAGAGTGCTGTTGAGAGTGCTGTTGGTGAGGTTAGCGAGTGGCTAGAAGAGATGATTAAAGCTGCTGGGGAAGCTGCTGCAGGCAGTACTGGTGGTAGTGGAGAGAAAATTGGTGATACTGGTGCTGATGGGCAGAAGGGGAAAGGCTGATGCAAGCAGTGTTACTGGGATTGCTAAGGGAATAAAGGGGATTGTTGATGCTGCTGGGAAAGCTATTGGTGGGAAGCCCGGTGGTGTATTAGCGGGTGTTACAGCTGCTGCTGATAATAATAATGAGGAAGCGGGGAAATTGTTCGCGGGTAGTAATGGTGCTGGTGCTGCTGTTGATGCTGCTGCTGTTGGGAAGGCGGCTGCTGCTGTTAGTGCGGTTAGTGGAGAGCAGATACTAAAAGCGATTGTTGATGCTGCTGGTGCTGCTGAGAAGGCGAAGGAGGCGAAGGAGGGGCAGGCTCCTGGCGATGCTAAGAATCCGATTGAGGCTGCTATTGGGACTGATAATGGTAATGGTGCCGATTTTGATGATGGTGAGATGAAAAAGAGTGATAAGATTGCTGCTGCTATTGTTCTGAGGGGGTTGGCTAAGGATGGAAAGTTTGCTGCTGTTGCTGCTAATAGTGGGAAAGAGAATGTGAAGAGTGCTGTTGAGAGTGCTGTTGGTAAGGTTAGCGGGTGGCTAGAAGAGATGATTAAAGCTGCTGGGGAAGCTGCAGCAGGCAGTACTGGTGGTAGTGGAGAGAAAATTGGTGATACTAATGATGATAAGAAGGGGAAAGAAGCTGATGCAAGCAGTGTTACTGGGATTGCTAAGGGAATAAAGGGGATTGTTGATGCTGCTGGGAAAGCTATTACTGGGAAGCCCGGTGGTGATGTATTAGCAGATGTTACAGCTGCTGATGATAATGAGGAAGCGGGGAAATTGTTCGCGGGTAGTAAAGGTAAAGCTGTTGATGCTGATGCTGAGGCTATTGGGAAGGCGGCTGCTGCTGTTAGTGCGGTTAGTGGAGAGCAGATACTAAAAGCGATTGTTGATGCTGCTGAGAAGGCGAAGGAGGCGAAGGGGCAGGGGAAGGCTCCTAATGCTGCTACGAATCCGATTGAGGCTGCTATTGGGACTGATAATAATGGTGCCGATTTTGGTAATGATATGAAAAAGAGTGATAAGATTGCTGCAGCAGGCAGTACTGGTGGTGGAGAGAAAATTGGTGATACTGGTGGTGATGGGCAGAAGGGGGAAAAGGCTGATGCAAGCAGTGTTACTGGGATTGCTAAGGGAATAAAGGGGATTGTTGATGCTGCTGGGAAAGCTATTACTGGGAAGCCCGGTGGTGTATTAGCAGATGTTAAAGCTGCTGCTAAGGATAATGAGGAAGCGGGGAAATTGTTCGCGGGTAGTGCTGGTGCTGGTAATGTTGATGCTGCTGCTATTGGGAAGGCGGCTGCTGCTGTTAGTGCGGTTAGTGGAGAGCACGATACTAAAAGCGATTGTTGATGCTGCTGATGCTGCTGCGAATCCGATTGAGGCTGCTATTGGGACTGATAATAATGGTGCCGATTTTGTTGGGAAAGAGAATGTGAAGAGTGCTGTTGAGAGTGCTGTTGGTGAGGTTAGCGGGTGGCTAGAAGAGATGATTAAAGCTGCTGGGGAAGCTGCAGCAGGTAGTACTGGTGGTGGAGAGAAAATTGGTGATACTGGTGCTGATGGGCAGAAGGGGAAAAAGGCTGATGCAAGCAGTGTTACTGGGATTGCTAAGGGAATAAAGGGGATTGTTGATGCTGCTGGGAAAGCTATTACTGGGAAGCCCGGTGGTGTATTAGCAGGTGTTACAGCTGCTGCTAAGGATAATAAGGAAGCGGGGAAATTGTTCGCGGGTAGTAAAGGTAATGCTGCTGTTGATGCTGCTGCTATTGGGAAGGCGGCTGCTGCTGTTAGTGCGGTTAGTGGAGAGCAGATACTAAAAGCGATTGTTGATGCTGCTATTGTTCTGAACTGTCGGTGAGGTTAGCGGGTGGCTAGAAGAGATGATTAAAGCTGCTGGGGAAGCTGCTGCAGGTAGTACTGGTGGTGGAGAGAAAATTGGTGATGCTGGTGGTGCTAAGAAGGGGAAAGAAGCTGATGCAAGCAGTGTTACTGGGATTGCTAAGGGAATAAAGGGGATTGTTGATGCTGCTGGGAAAGCTATTACTGGGAAGCCCGGTGGTGATGTATTAGCAGATGTTACAGCTGCTGATGATAATAAGGAAGCGGGGAAATTGTTCGCGGGTAGTGCTGGTGCTGGTGATGCTGCTGATGCTGCGGCTATTGGGACTGATGGTAATGGTGCCAATTTTGGTAATGATGAGATGAAAAAGAGTGATAAGATTGCTGCTGCTATTGTTCTGAGGGGGTTGGCTAAGGGTGGAAAGTTTGCTGCTGTTGCTGCTAATAGTGGGAAAGAGAATGTGAAGAGTACTGTTGAGAGTGCTGTTGGTGAGGTTAGCGGGTGGCTAGAAGAGATGATTAAAGCTGCTGAGGCAGCTGCAGCAGCAGGTAGTACTGGTGGTAGTGGAGAGAAAATTGGTGATACTGGTGCTGGTGATAAGAAGGGGGGAAAGAGGCTGATGCAAGCAGTGTTACTGGGATTGCTAAGGGAATAAAGGGGATTGTTGATGCTGCTGGGAAAGCTATTACTGGGAAGCCCGGTGATGTATTAGCAGGTGTTAAAGATGCTGCTAAGGATAATGAGGAAGCGGGGAAATTGTTCGCGGGTAGTAATGCTGCTGTGAATCCGATTGCGGCGGCTATTGGGACTGATAATGGTGGTGGTGCCGATTTTGTTGATGGTGAGATGAAAAAGAGTGATAAGATTGCTGCTGCTATTGTTCTGAGGGGGTTGGCTAAGGATGGAAAGTTTGCTGCTGTTGCTAATAATAGTGGGAAAGAGAATGTGAAGAATACTGTTGAGAGTGCTGTTGGTGAGGTTAGCGAGTGGCTAGAAGAGATGATTAAAGCTGCTGGGGAAGCTGCAGCAGCAGGCAGTACTGGTGGTAGTGGAGAGAAAATTGGTGATACTGGTGCTGATGATAAGAAGGGGAAAGAAGCTGATGAAAGCAGTGTTACTGGGATTGCTAAGGGAATAAAGGGGATTGTTGATGCTGCTGGGAAAGCTATTGGTGGGAAGCCCGGTGGTGTATTAGCAGATGTTAAAGATGCTGCTGATAATAATAATGAGGAAGCGGGGAAATTGTTCGCGGGTAGTAAAGGTAATGGTGCTGTTGCTGTTGATGCTGCTGCTATTGGGAAGGCGGCTGCTGCTGTTAGTGCGGTTAGTGGAGAGCAGATACTAAAAGCGATTGTTGGTGCTGCTGGTGCTGCTGAGAAGGCGAAGGAGGGGCAGGCTCCTGGCGCTGCTGCGAATCCGATTGAGGCTGCTATTGGGACTGATGGTAATGGTGCCAATTTTGTTAATGGTGAGATGAAAAAGAGTGATAAGATTGCTGCTGCTATTGTTCTGAGGGGGTTGGCTAAGGATGGAAAGTTTGCTGCTGATGCTAATAATAGTGGGAAAGAGAATGTGAAGAGTGCTGTTGAGAGTGCTGTTGGTGAGGTTAGCGGGTGGCTAGAAGAGATGATTAAAGCTGCTGAGGCTGCTGCAGGCAGTACTGGTGGTGAAGAGAAAATTGGTGATACTGGTGATGATGAGAAGGGGAAAGAAGCTGATGCAAGCAGTGTTACTGGGATTGCTAAGGGAATAAAGGGGATTGTTGATGCTGCTGGGAAAGCTGTTACTGGGAAGCCCGGTGATGTATTAGCGGGTGTTAAAGATGCTGATAATAATAATGTGGGAGCGGGGAAATTGTTCGCGGGTAGTAATGGTGCTGCTGCTGTTGATGCTGCTGCTATTGGGAAGGCGGCTGCTGCTGTTAGTGCGGTTAGTGGAGAGCAGATACTAAAAGCGATTGTTGATGCTGCTGATGCTGCTGAGAAGGCGAAGGAGGGGCAGGCTCCTAGCGATGCTGCGAATCCGATTGAGGCTGCTATTGGGACTAATAATAATGGTGCCGATTTTGATAAAGAGATGAAAAAGAGTGATAAGATTGCTGCTGCTATTGTTCTGAGGGGGTTGGCTAAGGATGGAAAGTTTGCTGCTGATGATGCTAATGGGAAAGAGAATGTGAAGAGTACTGTTGAAAGTGCTGTTGGTGAGGTTAGCGGGTGGCTAGAAGAGATGATTAAAGCTGCTGGGGAAGCTGCAGGCAGTACTGGTGGTGAAGAGAAAATTGGTGATGCTGATGATGGGCAGAAGGGGGAAAAGGCTGATGCAAGCAGTGTTACTGGGATTGCTAAGGGAATAAAGGGGATTGTTGATGCTGCTGGGAAAGCTATTACTGGGAAGCCCGGTGGTGTATTAGCAGGTGTTAAAGATGCTGCTGATGATAAGGATAATAAGGAAGCGGGGAAATTGTTCGCGGATAGTAATGGTAATGATGATGCTGCTGTTAGTGCGGTTAGTGGAGAGCAGATACTAAAAGCGATTGTTGGTGCTGCTGAGAAGGCGAAGGGGCAGGGGAAGGCTCCTGGTGCTGCTGCGAATCCGATTGCGGCTGCTATTGGGACTAATGGTAATGGTGCCGATTTTGGTAATGATATGAAAAAGAGTGATAAGATTGCTGCTGCTATTGTTCTGAGGGGGTTGGCTAAGGGTGGAAAGTTTGCTGCTGTTGATGCTAATGGTGGGAAAGAGAATGTGAAGAGTGCTGTTGAAAGTGCTGTTGGTGAGGTTAGCGGGTGGCTAGAAGAGATGATTAAAGCTGCTGGGGAAGCTGCTGCAGCAGGTAGTACTGGTGGTGGAGAGAAAATTGGTGATACTGGTGATGATGATGGGCAGAAGGGGGGAAAGGCTGATGAAAGCAGTGTTACTGGGATTGCTAAGGGAATAAAGGGGGGATTGTTGATGCTCCTGGGAAAGCTATTACTGGGAAGCCCGGTGGTGGTGTATTAGCAGATGTTAAAGATGCTGATAAGGATAATGAGGAAGCGGGGAAATTGTTCGAGGGTAGTAATGGTAATGCTGCTGATGCTGATGCTGAGGCTATTGGGAAGGCGGCTGCTGCTGTTAGTGCGATTAGTGGAGAGCAGATACTAAAAGCGATTGTTGGTGCTGCTGGTGCTGCTGAGAAGGCGAAGGAGGGGCAGGGGAAGGCTCCTGGTGAGGCTACGAATCCGATTGCGGCTGCTATTGGGACTAATAATAATAATGGTGCCGATTTTGATAATGATATGAAAAAGAGTGATAAGATTGCTGCTGCTATTGTTCTGAGGGGGTTGGCTAAGGGTGGAAAGTTTGCTGCTGATGATGCTAATGGGAAAGAGAATGTGAAGAGTGCTGTTGAAAGTGCTGTTGGTGAGGTTAGCGGGTGGCTAGAAGAGATGATTAAAGCTGCTGGGGAAGCTGCAGCAGGTAGTACTGGTGGTGGAGAGAAAATTGGTGATGCTGGTGATGATGATGGGCAGAAGGGGAAAGGCTGATGAAAGCAGTGTTACTGGGATTGCTAAGGGAATAAAGGGGATTGTTGATGCTGCTGGGAAAGCTATTACTGGGAAGCCCGGTGGTGTATTAGCAGGTGTTACAGCTGCTGCTGATAATAAGGATAATAAGGAAGCGGGGAAATTGTTCGCGGGTAGTAATGGTGCTGTTGCTGTTGATGCTGCTGCTATTGGGAAGGCGGCTGCTGCTGTTAGTGCGGTTAGTGGAGAGCACGATACTAAAAGCGATTGTTGATGCTGCTGATGCTGCTGCGAATCCGATTGAGGCTGCTATTGGGACTGATAATAATGGTGCCGATTTTGTTGGGAAAGAGAATGTGAAGAGTGCTGTTGAGAGTGCTGTTGGTGAGGTTAGCGGGTGGCTAGAAGAGATGATTAAAGCTGCTGGGGAAGCTGCAGCAGGTAGTACTGGTGGTGGAGAGAAAATTGGTGATACTGGTGCTGATGGGCAGAAGGGGAAAAAGGCTGATGCAAGCAGTGTTACTGGGATTGCTAAGGGAATAAAGGGGATTGTTGATGCTGCTGGGAAAGCTATTACTGGGAAGCCCGGTGGTGTATTAGCAGGTGTTACAGCTGCTGATAATGATAATAAGGAAGCGGGGAAATTGTTCGCGGGTAGTAAAGGTGAAGGTGCTGTTGATGCTGAGGCTATTGGGAAGGCGGCTGCTGCTGTTAGTGCGGTTAGTGGAGAGCAGATACTAAAAGCGATTGTTGATGCTGCTATTGTTCTGAACTGTCGATGAGGTTAGCGGGTGGCTAGAAGAGATGATTAAAGCTGCTGAGGCTGCTGCAGCAGGCAGTACTGGTGGTGGAGAGAAAATTGGTGATGCTAATGCTGCTAAGAAGGGGAAAGAAGCTGATGAAAGCAGTGTTACTGGGATTGCTAAGGGAATAAAGGGGATTGTTGATGCTGCTGGGAAAGCTATTACTGGGAAGCCCGGTGGTGATGTATTAGCAGATGTTACAGCTGCTGATGATAATAAGGAAGCGGGGAAATTGTTCGCGGGTAGTGCTGGTGCTGGTGATGCTGCTGATGCTGCGGCTATTGGGACTGATGGTAATGGTGCCAATTTTGGTAATGATGAGATGAAAAAGAGTGATAAGATTGCTGCTGCTATTGTTCTGAGGGGGTTGGCTAAGGGTGGAAAGTTTGCTGCTGTTGCTGCTAATAGTGGGAAAGAGAATGTGAAGAGTGCTGTTGAAAGTGCTGTTGGTGAGGTTAGCGGGTGGCTAGAAGAGATGATTAAAGCTGCTGAGGCAGCTGCAGCAGCAGGTAGTACTGGTGGTAGTGGAGAGAAAATTGGTGATACTGGTGCTGGTGATAAGAAGGGGGGAAAGAGGCTGATGCAAGCAGTGTTACTGGGATTGCTAAGGGAATAAAGGGGATTGTTGATGCTGCTGGGAAAGCTATTACTGGGAAGCCCGGTGATGTATTAGCAGGTGTTAAAGATGCTGCTAAGGATAATGAGGAAGCGGGGAAATTGTTCGCGGGTAGTAATGCTGCTGTGAATCCGATTGCGGCGGCTATTGGGACTGATAATGGTGGTGGTGCCGATTTTGTTGATGGTGAGATGAAAAAGAGTGATAAGATTGCTGCTGCTATTGTTCTGAGGGGGTTGGCTAAGGATGGAAAGTTTGCTGCTGTTGCTAATAATAGTGGGAAAGAGAATGTGAAGAATACTGTTGAGAGTGCTGTTGGTGAGGTTAGCGAGTGGCTAGAAGAGATGATTAAAGCTGCTGGGGAAGCTGCAGCAGCAGGCAGTACTGGTGGTAGTGGAGAGAAAATTGGTGATACTGGTGCTGATGATAAGAAGGGGAAAGAAGCTGATGAAAGCAGTGTTACTGGGATTGCTAAGGGAATAAAGGGGATTGTTGATGCTGCTGGGAAAGCTATTGGTGGGAAGCCCGGTGGTGTATTAGCAGGTGTTAAAGATGCTGCTGATAATAATAATGAGGAAGCGGGGAAATTGTTCGCGGGTAGTAAAGGTAATGGTGCTGTTGCTGTTGATGCTGCTGCTATTGGGAAGGCGGCTGCTGCTGTTAGTGCGGTTAGTGGAGAGCAGATACTAAAAGCGATTGTTGGTGCTGCTGAGAAGGCTGGGGAGGCGAAGGAGAAGGCTCCTGGCGCTGCTGCGAATCCGATTGAGGCTGCTATTGGGACTGATGGTAATGGTGCCAATTTTGTTAATGGTGAGATGAAAAAGAGTGATAAGATTGCTGCTGCTATTGTTCTGAGGGGGTTGGCTAAGGATGGAAAGTTTGCTGCTGTTGCTAATAATAGTGGGAAAGAGAATGTGAAGAATACTGTTGAGAGTGCTGTTGGTGAGGTTAGCGAGTGGCTAGAAGAGATGATTAAAGCTGCTGAGGCTGCTGCAGGCAGTACTGGTGGTGAAGAGAAAATTGGTGATGCTAATGCTGCTAAGAAGGGGAAAGAAGCTGATGCAAGCAGTGTTACTGGGATTGCTAAGGGAATAAAGGGGATTGTTGATGCTGCTGGGAAAGCTGTTACTGGAAAGCCCGGTGATGTATTAGCGGGTGTTAAAGATGCTGATAATAATAATGTGGGAGCGGGGAAATTGTTCGCGGGTAGTAATGGTAATGCTGCTGATGCTGCTGCTATTGGGAAGGCGGCTGCTGCTGTTAGTGCGGTTAGTGGAGAGCAGATACTAAAAGCGATTGTTGATGCTGCTGATGCTGCTGAGAAGGCGAAGGAGGGGCAGGCTCCTAGCGATGCTGCGAATCCGATTGAGGCTGCTATTGGGACTGATGGTGATGGTGCCAATTTTGATAAAGAGATGAAAAAGAGTGATAAGATTGCTGCTGCTATTGTTCTGAGGGGGTTGGCTAAGGATGGAAAGTTTGCTGCTGATGATGCTAATGGGAAAGAGAATGTGAAGAGTACTGTTGAAAGTGCTGTTGGTGAGGTTAGCGGGTGGCTAGAAGAGATGATTAAAGCTGCTGGGGAAGCTGCAGGCAGTACTGGTGGTGAAGAGAAAATTGGTGATGCTGATGATGGGCAGAAGGGGGAAAAGGCTGATGCAAGCAGTGTTACTGGGATTGCTAAGGGAATAAAGGGGATTGTTGATGCTGCTGGGAAAGCTATTACTGGGAAGCCCGGTGGTGTATTAGCAGGTGTTAAAGATGCTGCTGATGATAAGGATAATAAGGAAGCGGGGAAATTGTTCGCGGATAGTAATGGTAATGATGATGCTGCTGTTAGTGCGGTTAGTGGAGAGCAGATACTAAAAGCGATTGTTGGTGCTGCTGAGAAGGCGAAGGGGCAGGGGAAGGCTCCTGGTGCTGCTGCGAATCCGATTGCGGCTGCTATTGGGACTAATAATAATGGTGCCGATTTTGGTAATGATATGAAAAAGAGTGATAAGATTGCTGCTGCTATTGTTCTGAGGGGGGTTGGCTAAGGGTGGAAAGTTTGCTGCTGTTGATGCTAATGGTGGGAAAGAGAATGTGAAGAGTGCTGTTGAAAGTGCTGTTGGTGAGGTTAGCGGGTGGCTAGAAGAGATGATTAAAGCTGCTGGGGAAGCTGCTGCAGCAGGTAGTACTGGTGGTGGAGAGAAAATTGGTGATACTGGTGATGATGATGGGCAGAAGGGGGGAAAGGCTGATGAAAGCAGTGTTACTGGGATTGCTAAGGGAATAAAGGGGGGATTGTTGATGCTCCTGGGAAAGCTATTACTGGGAAGCCCGGTGGTGGTGTATTAGCAGATGTTAAAGATGCTGATAAGGATAATGAGGAAGCGGGGAAATTGTTCGAGGGTAGTAATGGTAATGCTGCTGATGCTGATGCTGAGGCTATTGGGAAGGCGGCTGCTGCTGTTAGTGCGATTAGTGGAGAGCAGATACTAAAAGCGATTGTTGGTGCTGCTGGTGCTGCTGAGAAGGCGAAGGAGGGGCAGGGGAAGGCTCCTAGTGAGGCTACGAATCCGATTGCGGCTGCTATTGGGACTAATAATAATAATGGTGCCGATTTTGATAATGATATGAAAAAGAGTGATAAGATTGCTGCTGCTATTGTTCTGAGGGGGTTGGCTAAGGGTGGAAAGTTTGCTGCTGATGATGCTAATGGGAAAGAGAATGTGAAGAGTGCTGTTGAAAGTGCTGTTGGTGAGGTTAGCGGGTGGCTAGAAGAGATGATTAAAGCTGCTGGGGAAGCTGCAGCAGGTAGTACTGGTGGTGGAGAGAAAATTGGTGATGCTGGTGATGATGATGGGCAGAAGGGGAAAGGCTGATGAAAGCAGTGTTACTGGGATTGCTAAGGGAATAAAGGGGATTGTTGATGCTGCTGGGAAAGCTGTTGCTGGGAAGCCCGGTGGTGGTGTATTAGCGGGTGTTAAAGATGCTGCTGATGATAAGGATAATGAGGAAGCGGGGAAATTGTTCGCGGGTAGTGCAGGTAATGTTGCTGTTGATGCTGCGGCTATTGGGAAGGCGGCTGCTGCTGTTAGTGCGGTTAGTGGAGAGCAGATACTAAAAGCGATTGTTGGTGCTGCTGGTGCTGCTGAGAAGGCGAAGGAGGCGAAGGGGAAGGCTCCTGGTGATGCTAAGAATCCAATTGAAGCTGCTATTGGGACTGATAATAATAATGGTGCCAATTTTGTTAATGATGATATGAAAAAGAGTGATAAGATTGCTGCTGCTATTGTTCTGAGGGGGTTGGCTAAGGATGGAAAGTTTTCTTTAGTAACTTTTTAGATTTTTAGAATAGACATCCACTAGAGAATGATTCACAAGATTAACTTAAGATAGTTCTCAAATTGACTTTTTATCCTTAGATATTATTCCTTATTAAAATTAATTTAAATTTGCTTTTAAATTAATTTTAAATTAATTTTAATATAACATTTATAATAGATATGCACAAATTAAGGAGAAATGAAATGGAAAAAGTAGAAAAATTAAAAAACAAATACCAACATAAACTAATCGTACTAGTATCAACACTTTGCTATGTAAACAATAAACATAAAAAATATTCACAAAGCAACATACTTTATTATTTTAATGAAAATTTAAAAAGAAATGGACAAAAACCTATTAAAATAAAAACATTACAAAACTATCTTTACAGACTAGAAAAAGAATTTAAAGTAACAACCAATTATTATAAACATTTAGGAGTTAACTGCGGAACCGAAATTTACTATAAACTTAAATATCAGAAACAAAAATGCTATCATAAAATAAACCAATCTTTTAAATATAAAAAAGAAATTAGATTTAAGTTGAGAGTAAGTACATTTTTCAAAAACCCCCACTCAAAAAAGGGGAATGTAAAATTAAGGGAATGTAATAATAATAAAGAGAAAGAGAAAGAAAAAAACAAAAAAATAGAAAACTTACAAATACAAAATTATGCCAAGAAATGCAAATTTATAACAAATTCTTTCTCAAAGATTATAAATTTCAATATAAAAAAAAATATCAAAATAGAAATACTAAAAGAAATCAAAAAAGTAGAAAATTTCTTTAAAAAAAACTTTTACAAAAATCATGCAAAAAAGAAAAACAAAAAAACAAAGAGAAAAGAACTAAGTACATTATTAGAAAAAACAAAAAGAATTTTAGAAAAAGAAGGACTAGACAAAAATAAATTAGAAACATATTTTCAAAATATATATTCAAAATATGAAAATAAACCTCATTTTATATTAGATCACGATAAATATGATGATTTAAAGCAAATAATAAATAAAATAAAGAAAAATATAAATAAATCCAACATAAAAACAATACAAGAAAATATCAAAAACAATATATTTAACATATTATTCGAACAATTAAAAATAAAATCTGAAATTGATAAAGAAATTTTAATAAAAAAAATAAAAAACTATTTAAATCAAATAAAAAAACCAAAATATACTGATTTATTTAACAATAAATATTGCCATGATCTAATAAAATTAACCAAAGATAAAAATAATTTTTTAACTAACGAAAAAGTCATTGGACAAAAATAAATTATGAAAAAACTTTTAGAAAAACTCAAAGAAAAGAAAACAAAAATCAAACCAGAAAAAAAAGGCATTTTTGTTAAAATTGAAAAAAAAGATGAAAAAAAAATATACCACACCAAAATACTTTTAGACTTTCATGCATTTGGAACAAAGAAAAATCAAAATTACAGATTTTTTATCTCATTTAGAAAATTGTTTGATAGGAAAAAAACAGAATCATTTAGTCTTTTTTCTCTAAAAGACGAGGATAAATTTTTAGGCATTTTTTACGGGTGCAGAAAACCTATACAAAATGTTTTAAGGAGATATGAAGAGAACAACAAATTAAAAACAGCTACGTTTTCAAAAATACACTATATACAATTTAAATTCAAAAAAGGAAGCATATTTTGCTATGTCTCAGGAATTTCATATTTATTAAGAAAAGATAAGATTAAAAAAAAATATTATAAATCTCTAATTAAAATACTTTTGACTTTAGAAAAGGAAATATATGAATTCTACAACAAAAAATTATCAAATAGAGGCCTTATAACCAAATGGATAGAAAAAGAAAAAAATAATCACCGTTGCTAGCATAAAGGGCGCCGTCGGGAAAAGTACAAGCGCTATAATTCTTGATGTACTTCTATCAAAAGAACACACAGTATTGATAATCGATATGGATACACAAGAGTTAACTACTAGCTTTTTTTCATGAAAAAGTAAAGGGAAATAATATAGATTTAGAAAGAAAAACACTTGTGAGGTTTTAAAAAACAACTTGGAAATTAATAGTACAATTTTGAATGTAGGAAACAATTTAAATTTAATTTTCAGCTATTCAACTTAACATTGCAAATGGAAATAAAAAGATTAAAAATCAATTATGATTATATATTGATTGATACAAACCCTAGTTTAGATTTAACATTAAAATGTGCTTTAAATGCTGCGCATTATATGGTAATACCAATGACAGCTGAAAAATGAACATTTGAAAGTTTCGAACTTCTAGAATTTTTCATTAAAAGTTTAGAAAGGTTAGTTACAATTTTTTTTATTGCAACTAGATTTAAGAAAACTAATACACATAAAGAATTATTGAAAATAATGAAAAAAAGAATAACTTTTTAGGTGTTGTGTCAGAGAAAGAAGGGTTGAATCAAAAAATTGCAACTAATAGTGAATTTGATTTTAAATCCAACTATACATGCTTAAAAATAGCTGGCGTAATTAAAGAAGGCGCCTTAAAACAAGAATATTTAGTTGAGAATGGTTTCAGACAACCGATTCTATTTTTAATGAATTCTGAGAATGCACCAGGGAAAAAGCCAAATCAAGGTTTAAAAACTTTTTTAAACCTTCAACTTAGAGATCAAGAAAGTTGCTTTTTTTATAAAAAAACTATAAGTTTACAGAGTTTTTTTAAATAAATTTTTTTTCGATAAAAAAGATTGAATTGAGCAAATTATGAAAGGATTCAAAGAAAAAAATTAGCAATTTATTATATGATTATTGATTTTATTTTTGAATTGTTGTAGCCTTAAATTAGGGCTAAGTTTTTCATTTAAAATTTGCCTTAATTTGTGACCGCCATTGTGAGCTGTTAGAGCTTAATTAAGTTTTTTGTTTTACAAAAAACTTAATTAAGCTCTAACATTAAAGTCATTTAATAATGATAAGATTATTTAATTTTTGTTATTATATGCGTTTTATGCAAGTCTTAATTACATTAATTTTTTTTAAAATCAAAAAAAATTGATGTATAGATGGGTAAAATAATTAAAATTGCCAAGTTTATTGAGAAGCAAATAATCATAGATAGAGCAAAGTTCAAGCATTTTTGAATTGTAATGATATTTTATTAAGAATTTTTGGAAAAATTCTTAATAAAATATCATTACAATTCGAATAATCAAAATTTAGAGTTACTTTTTATTAAAACCGGACAATATTATGAGTTTTAATAAAGAGGATTTGAGCCTTATTTTAAGCAAGTTTAAAGAGCTGTTGATTTTTAAAGAAAAGTGGATTAATACTATAAATTACATTATTAATTATTGTGAAAATAATATTAATTTAAAAAATATTAAAGATGATTTAGGAAAGACCATAGAACTTATTGAATACATTAATTTAAATTATGGGTATTTTTTAAAATATGAAATACTTAAAGCTGAAACTTTGTCTTCTGAAATAGCAAAAATTTTAAAATAAGCAATTAAGAGATTAGTATATTTCCTTGATAAATTCATTCCGTTTAAGCTTATGTATTAATATGAATTTCTTGCTTTAAAAGTTTTTAATTTTCTTCTTATCTTTTATACTACAATATTAAGATTCAGCCTAGTAAGTCCAATTATCAGCAATTATTAAAATAATTTTATTTTTTTTAAATCAAATATAGAAAAATTTATTTATTGAATTACCTTTAATTGCAAGGTGGTAAAAGGTTATGAAAATTTATCTTTGTTATTTCTTTTTTCTAATTTTAAATTTTAATTTTTTATATTCGAATTCTTTTGAAGCTTTAAATATGGAATATAATAATATTTTAGAAAATTATTATTCTGGCAAAATTGACAATAGGCTTGTTTTGAAGGATCAATCTGAGTATATAAATTATTATGTAGATAAATTTAAAATCCTAGATAAAAAATTAGAATCATTTAAGGATATTAGAAGAAAGTATATTACTGCCATTATTAATTTGCAGATTGCGTCTTTGTCACAAAGTTTAAATGTTAAAAATTTTTCTGATAGTTATTCTATATTTTTAAGAGCCAAAAGCGATCTTTTAGATTTTATTTCTTCTCAATTCTTTAAAGATTGTCAAAAATTAGTTAGAAGCGATGCATATAGGGTATTAGGCGATTTGAATTTATCTATTTTAAGATATACAAGAGGTATGAAATTAGTTAAAGTCTCAAATGAAGCTAAAAATTCGCTAATTAAATCCTTAGAAATTGATAATGAGAATATATTTGCCAATATTTCTTTAGCAAGGTGGTATTTATATTCTCCAAGAATTGCAGGAGGGAGTTCTAAGAAAGCAATAGAATTTTTACAAAAGGCTCTCAAATATAGTAAAAGAAATTTAGAAAAATACTTAACAAATATATGGCTAAGTCAGGGATATTTTCGACTTAAAAGAGAAGATGAATATAAAAGGTATTTAAATGAAGCTAAAAATATATTTCCTGGCGGATTTTTCCATAAAATAGTCATTCAAAGAAATAATTTAGGCGAATTGCCTTAATTGAGTTACTTCTTTTTTATGGGTAGAGATTCTATAAAGATGAAAAGTAGCTTGTTTATTTCAGAATAGAAGATAGTCAATTATTTTATTTTTGAGTTATTTATGTTTAAGTTGGCTTTTTAATATTTTAAAGATGTAAGATGATCTATGATAATTTCGTTTCTTTTGATGAGCTAAGCAGTATTTGTATTGCTTTTTTAGAATATGTGAATTTTATATTAATAAATCCCCTGGCAGCACATGCTCATATAATGTTGCATTAATTTTTTCTATGCTAACAATATAAAGGGGCGTGTTTTATTAAAATGTAAATTAAATATTTTTAATAAAGATATAACAAAATTTCTTCGTTTATGTATTTGTGTTTAATTTTTTAATTTAAGAATAAAAAGTGTAAGATGGTTAATGGAATGGAAAAATGATTATTAAAAATTATTTTATTTGTCATATTTATGGGGTTTATAAAATTTTGATCTTCTAAAGCGTATTCAGATTTATTAATATTAAGCAATATGTTAAAATAAATTTAAATGAAACAATGCCAATGTATTATTTATTATTGATTTAAGGAGGTTAATCTATGCTTAGAGGAAAAGAAGTGTCTTTCTTGTTATTTTCGTTACTTTTATTTATATCATCAATTATAATTTCCCACGGAATAAAAAACATTGGTACTAAAAATGAAAATTATATTACAGTCAAGGGCCTCAGCGAAAGAGAAATTTTATCAACATCTTCTAGTTGGGAGTTTAGATATAGTTTAACTGGTGACACTGTTAATGATATTAATAAAGCAAATAATTTAAGCTTGTCTAAAATTAAAAGCTTTTTTTTAAAACATGGATTTAGTGAAGACCATATAAAAATGGGATTTATGGAATTTAATGAAGAGAATTACAAAGAATCTCTTTATAAGTATAGAGCATATATATCTTTAGCTGTTCATACAAAAAATATTGAGAAAATGGAAGCAGCAGAAAAAAATATTGCTGAGCTTTATAATCAAGGCATATTAATTAGCAACAGCGGAGGACCAAGATATTACTTTGACAATATTAATGATATAAAACCCGAAATGTTGGCAGATTCAATTAAAAATGCAAAATTGGCAGCTTTAGAATTTGCAAAACATTCAAGTTCAAAATTAGGGAAAATTAAAAATGCAAATCAAGGATATTTTGAATTTCTTCCAATTGATAGAAGCTTAGGTGCTCAAGAGCGTTATCCAAAAAAAATATTAAGGATTGTTACAACCGTTTCTTATTATTTGGATTAATATTGCGGGAACTATTATTTCTAAATAAGATCGTAAAAATAGATTGTAGTTTAATTCCATTATGACACGATTCATAAGCTTAGCTATAAACCCTTTACTTTCTTTATATAGCACAAAATACACTTCTACCTAAATTTATAAGTTTTTGCAATTAAATTATAGGCGAGAATATGAATAAAATAATGTTATTATTTGTTTTGTTTTTGAATTGATAATTTCTTGTAAGAATATCAAATTAGTAAAGATTCAAAAGTTTCAGAACAAAATTTAAAGCCAATTAAAGGATTTATAGATGTTTTAGATGCAAAATAGGGATAATGTAAGCTGATGAGCAGATGCAAGATAAAGCAGATCGTGAAAAAACTTCTCTTAGAACATATTGTGAGCATGAAAATGAAATAAGAAAAAATAAGAGAAGAATTAAAAGATAAAGAGGAACTTGCAGATAGCTAATAGTTTGGGTTTAAAAATATTACTAGCTTAGCACTGTTTTTGATATTAAAAGCTAACAAATAAAGTCATAGCCAATTAATTAGCTAAAAATATATTGATATTTTCAACTTAAACTCTTTAAATACTTTCACGCACATACTCTATAACTTTATTTATCAATATTACACATAAACTATTTATAGATGGAAAACAATGCTGCTGTCTGCTCAATTTTAACCAATTTCATAGGTTCTATAAATATACTTGTTTAATAATAAAAATATGATAGCTAAAATAACACAAATCAATTTAAAACTATATCAAAGACTTAGATTTACAATATTTAATAAAAGGTAAAGCTATAAATACTATATGCTTATTTTGTTATTCTTTTAATTTAAATAAAACTCAATCAAATAATCAACCAAGTATATTGGGGGGGATAGGGAAATGTCAAAAAAATTGAATATCTGTTTGAGATTCAATTTTAAAATTAAATTGAAGCCTTAAAAGTTGAAAACAAGGATATGATTAATATCATAAATATTGGAGTTAATAAAAAAACAATTGTTTTTTTATTAACTCATCTTTTGCTAAAATCATCCTTAAAATAGGAAAAAAGCAACGGAAACATTATTCTTGGTGAAATGTTTAAAAAAGGGACATAGCAGCTAAAAAACTTTTATAAATTAAAGAGGATGTTTATAGACTTAAAAGTCTAATTTAATATGGAGAAGCTTTTAAAGCTACAAATGTTAGAGAAAATCAAATTAAACAACAAGACAGTTTTGTTTCTATAAATAGTTTTAAAGAATTATACGTTTGCACATACCCTTCATTCTGATGTCTACTACTAGCGATGGTGGTAGTTATTTTTATTCTATATACACAATAAAAATAAATGATTTATTAAAAATTATTAGCAGCTTATAAAAAACTTTATAAGTCACATAGTCAAAATTATAAAAAATCAAAACAAAAAATTAACGATATGGAAAAAAATTGTATTTTATAGGAATAGAAATATATTTGCATTAAACAGCTAGGAATTTATAAAGATTCTAGTAGGAGAGAAAATATGAAAAAGAAAATTTTATCAATATACATGATAATGCTAATAAGTTTATTATCATGTAATACAAGTGACCCTAATGAATTAACTCGTAAAAAAATGCAAGACAAGAAAGTTTTAGGATTTTTAGAGAAAATTCAAGCAGATAATAGAGAAATTGTTGAAAAATGTATAGAAGAAAAAGAAAGCCATATAGAAAAAATAGAAAAACAAATGGTGCAGGCTGCGTCTGTAGCGCCTATTAATGTAGAGAGGAATTTTCCATATTATCTTCAAGAAAAAATAGAGATAAAAGAAGAAGAGTTGGTTCCCAATACTGATGAAGAAAAGAAGGCAGAGAAGGCAATTAGCAATGGGAGTCTTGAATTTGCTAAATTAGTTGACGACGAAAATAAACTTAAAAATGAATCTGCACAATTAGAATCCAGTTTTAATAATATTTATAAAGAAATCTTAGAACTTGCAGATTTAATACAAGCAGAGGTGAATGTTGCAGGAAGAATAAACAGTCACTATATAAGAAAAACAAAGACCACTAAAGAGAAAGAATATAAGAAGAAAGAAATTCAGAATAAGATAGAAAAACAGGATCTAGTTAGGTTGTTCAATCAATTATTAGAAAAAAGAGGCGATATTGAAAAGCTTCATACTCAATTAAATAGTGGACTTAGTGAAAGAGCATCTGCAAAATACTTTTTTGAGAAAGCCAAAGAAACTTTAAAAGATGCTATTACTGAGAGATTAAAAAACAAACGTAAAAATTGGTCATCCGGGTTAAGAAGAACATATAGTAATTTGGCAATACAGGTAAAAAATGACGTAGATAATGCTTTAGACCAATTAAGCACTTCTTCTTTTAAGATACTTGAAGCAATGAGAATAAAGGAAGATGTAAAACAACTTCTTCAAGAAGCAAAATCTTTTCTAGATTCTTCAAAGAGCAAAATCTGTTCTAGTGATGATAGATTTATGATTTTTTAAGAGATGAGCAAATAAAAAGATATATTTTTAAGACTAATACTTAAAATTAAAGTCTTCTGTTAAAGGAAGGCTTTTTTATAATTTTATTTAAATAACGAAAAGCTTGATAGTTAAAAAATCTTTTTTATTAAAAATGTGTTCAATATATATAACTTAAAAACGACTATATATATATATATAGTATCTTTATAAAAGAATTTTTCAAGAAACTATCATTTTTAAAATTAAAACTAACTCTTAGATCGTAATTAGCATTGAATAATACAAACTATACTCCCCTATTTTTTCTTATTATTTTAGATATAAAAGATATTTTGAAATTCCATCTAGCTAAATTCAAATATAAAATATGGTTTATGGGCCCTAATTTTAAGGAAAACGATTTTTTAGATTTATTGGACGAGTTTAAGGATAAATATGAAAGTATTTATAAGTGTATAGATAAAAACTTAACTTCAGCAATTAATCCTAAAATAGATAAACCACCTGTAAAACTATTATTTTATCTTATATGTATTCTTTAGTTTCGTTTTCAATTAATTTTCTTATTATCATATTCTATTTTTCCAAATATTGATATTCATTTTGTAAAATGAAAAACTTCCATTGTCTTTCCTAAGCTTTTAGAAAAAGAAACAATCAAATTTATTTGTATGAGTTTTTTAATGTCTTTTTAAATTGTTCTTTTTGTGACTGGCTGATTATCATATTTCACTAGCATTGAATTTATACCGGCTAGTATATCTCTAAGTTAATATGTTTTTAGTTTTTTTGATTTTACACATTCATTCTATCAATCAGTTTTTTACATAAATAAATTTCAAGCTCTTAAACAGAACAGACTCCTTTATTTTTCATAGTTTTTGCAAGATTTTTCATAAGGCAAGGCGCCCCCTTTTTGATTTAAATATAAGTTCCTGGACTTAAAAATAGCTTATAGCCTTAATTTTCAATTAGTTAAAATACCCCCCCCCCTGGGGGGTGAAATGGGGAATTCAAAATGGAAATAAAAGCCAAAAAAAAGACAAGGAAGAGCTATTTATCAATCGTTTTAGGAATTATACTAATAAACAAATTTAAAAGATGATCAAAACAAAGAACTAGCAAATTATAAAAATCTAAAAGAACAATTCAAATGTTGCCCAAAAGATGATATTAACAATAAAATTCAAAGAATGAAAATATTGTATAAAGTAAGACAAAGAGAATCATATAAATATGCTGGTTATGTTAATTTTAAGGATTTTATAAAATCTTTTTAAGTTGTAAAAAGTCAAACTTATAGATATTTAAAAGTTTATCAAAAAGTTTTAGAGGGTACAATATTCCTTGATAAAATTACGGAGGTGGGATTTAAGGCATATTAAGAGATATGAACATAAATATTCTTGAAGCGAAGATATCTTATGAAACTAAGCATAACAATGAAAGCATTTTTATTAAAATTTTAGTAAAGGATAGAGAATTATATAATTTTTGTAAACAAGATTTTAAAAGATTGTATTTTATTATTGAAAAAATTTATAAATACAAAAAGGAGATTTTATTTGAACTAATAATTGAGCATAAAAAAATAAAAGACATAGAAAAACAAAGCCATTGATTTAAAATATATATTATGATATGATTCAATCAGGTTAGGAATTTAATCTCCAACACCTATTTATTTGCTGCAAACGGAATAGCCCATATAGGGCCTTTTTGCTATATACAATTTAAATCTAAAATACTATTAATAAAATTAAAAAATTATTGGGTGGATTTTATAAAAAATAATTTAAAGTGAAAGAAACTTATATTTAATATACCTGATTTAGAAATGTCAGACCAAAATATCAAGATTAATGAATTATAAAAGTTTTTAATCTTAAACAATAAAAAATAATTAATTTAAGGTTCTAAAAAATCCGGAATTTAATAAAAAGTGTTATAAATTTGAGATATTTGTTAATGCATTTTTTGATTCTTTATAATATTTACTGTTCAAATCCGGTTCTAAACGATTAATTTTAAAAACTTTTATTCTTAATAATAACAAATTATACCTTATAATTACTATACTGTATATATAAGCCATCTTTAATCTCTTTAAGTAGATCCCTATTTTTAATAAATTGATTTACAACAAATTGAAATATTATAACTTTTGTCTATAATTTTTTGTATTAATATTTCTGAACTTTCTATTGACAGTAGGGTGTGATATATTATAGGAATATAGTCATTAATTTTGTTTACACATTGATCAAAATAAACATTATCTATTCATAAATTATAAATATTGTTTTCATCAAAATTAAAAACATATTTTTTAAAATATGAAGTTGGGTCGTTTTGTGAGCCCATATCGATAGGTAATGTTTTTTACCAAATCTTTAATACATAAGAAAAGAGTATAAATGGTTTACTTTTGCCCATGTCTCCTTTAAGATTTGCTATTGTTATGATATTTGGTTTTTTTCTATCCATTTATATATTACCCCTTTATCTTTTAATTTTTTATTATAAAATTTATATACTGTAGTTTCCATTTTTTTTATATGTTCTAAATTAAAACTATAATATTTAGTATTTTCTTTGTCTTTTTTTCTTAATAATGTTCTAAGAGCCTCAATATAACATTTAATAGAGCCTTTACTAAAGGCAAATTCCAAGTAATAAAGTTTTTCTATCACACAATATTTATTATCTTTTCTTAAAAAAAAGGGCTTTTCTAATTTATCCCATCCATATTTTATTCCTAAAAATTTATTATTTTCTTTTAAGGGAAAGAGGTTAAATAAATAATATTTTTTTTTATTATCAAGTTTTTGAAAAGTTAAACTTAATTTATTGTTTTTATTGGTAATTTTAAATTTTATCAAATGTTTAAAGATTTTTGTATAATATATTTTTTTATTATTTATTTCTTCAATTTTAGAAAAAGAGGTTTTTTCTTTTGATTCTTTATTTATATTTTCATCATACTTTAGTTTTTTTCTATTTGTTAATTCTTTTTTTCTTTCTCTTAGTTTTTCTAGTAATTTGCTCAACCTTTTGCTCCTTCTTTAAAATTTCATTTAAAATATTATTCGCTACATATTTTGCATGCCCACTAAAATTAGTTATTTTATTTACTTTCCATTTAGTAGTATAAATATCTTTAAATTCTCCTGCAAGTAAGTAAAAATCTGTTTTATATGGAGCATATTTCCTCATAAAATGGATTTTGTTTTTATATCTTTTAAGCTTGCTTAAAAAGAAAGATAAAATATCTTCTTTTTCATAATCAAATGATAAATAATTAAAAAAATCTTTGTAATTAAAAAGTGTATTTTTATAAGTTTTTTCTGGATTTTTAGAATCTTTTACTGATCTTTTTATCTCTTCGGCTATTTCTTTGGATAATTTTAATGTTTTTTCTAGAATATTTTTCTTTTGAATTTTTTTTTTGAAAAAGAATGATTTGATAGAATTCTTATTATATGTATTGTTATTATTATTTATATATACAGTGACATTTTTAGTGACATTTTCGGTGTTAAGATTGTCTTTTTCTTTTTTTATTTTCCTATAGAGGTCTGCCTTGGTGCTACTAAAATAATCATCGATTAACTTATATGCAATAGGGTATACCTTATATATACATAATTTTCCTTTAAACTTTCTTATGTTATTTGAGAATGTTAGCATTTTCTTTTCAATTGCTTTTATTCTAATTAAAAATCTTAAATCTTCTCTTAAAGTTCTTATTACAGTTGGTTTATATCCTTCTTTATTTATATTTGAGTTTAGAACTCTAAGAATGTCTCTTTGATGATGAGGATGAAGTTCTTTTAGCTTTTCAAAATCAAAATCAATTTTATATATTGAAACATCATATTTTTCTTGAAAACTTTCATTTAAGTAATTAATTACTGAAACAATTTTTTTAAGCCGAGAATCTTTTGAAAGCAGCAGTTTATTAGTGTCGGTTTTATGCTTTTGTTTAAGCAAATTTAATGCCATTTTGGTCTCCTATTTATTTGCATTGATAAGCACTATTGTGTTTAAAATATTTTAAAATGTCAATACCTATTTTAATATTTTTGTGAAACATGGATATATTTTAATGGTTTATAATTATTGGTAGCTATTTAAATAATAATCCAAGCTATTCTGTAATTTGGATACATCATTAACATTGAAAGCTTTTGTAAAGCATAGGTTATCTAAGTAGTTTGAGTGATTATATCAAATATTGGGTTTTTAGCTATTTTTTAGAAAAAATAGTATTTCTTTTAATTTTAATTGATGCAAATAGTAAGTTATTGATATAATTTAAGAGCTATGTATTGCAAAGCCAAATAAGTGGGGCAAGGGTCTATTAAAATAGAAGTTGTTTATTGTGCTACACTATTTTCTTAATTATTCATAGATAATACTATTTATTAAATTTTATTTTATGGTTTACATAAGATTTAAATTTTAAATGTATCTATTTTTTCTCATTAATTTGTTTTTATTGCTAATTATCGCAAAACCAAATGCCGTCACTTGAAGGCGGTAATGATTTTTGATAAGCTTTTTCTAAGTTTGGGTCCCTTTTGGAAATTCAAAGAATTAATTATCTTATTTGACAGGATTAGAACAGAAGCGGGAAAACTTTATTTTAAAGTGAAGTTTGGTTGTGTTCAAAGCCTGAGCTTAATTTAAAATTAGGGATACACATTTAATAATAATGTTATAAGCAATCATTTCACAAAATTCTATGTTCTTGTAAAACTAACAATTAATATTCTGCGTTTAAACAGCTATCCAATAGGTTAATATATTGCTATTGAATGTATATCATATTCCTATTTTGTATTTAATGCTATTCTTTATATAAAGAATAGCATTGGCAATTTTTAAAACAAATTTATATTACCTTTGCTACATTTTTATCTTAACACAGGCTATTAGTTAGCGCTGACAATACATAGACATACTTACTCGCCATTTGTTTTTAATGCATATCACAATGCCCTTGATTTTAAGAGTTTTTCCTGCATCTTTAATCTCTATATTAGGCGAAACTGGGCCCAAGATTACTTTGTAAATCTGATTTTAAATTACTTTCTAAGCAATGCTATCTCCAGGTTTTTAATAAATGGTTTTAATTGTTGTTACTTTATATACTCTTTTCCTTTGATAATTTTAAAATTACTGGTATAAATAAAATTTTACTTGTTTTATGAGCATTTCTATTTCTTTTTTTGCTACCATTGATTTCAATTAGCTTTATAGAGGCAGATTTTAATTTATTTAGCGCACTTTGTGCTTCTATTCGTGCCTGCCGAGCCATCAAATCACCATCTCCTTTTCTTAATACATAGCAATTTTTAGGCAGCTTTCTTTTTAATCTCTTGATAATAGCTTCCTTTAAGTGTCTTGAGATTTCTAAAAAGAATACTTTGAAGAAGTTCTATCATTCAACCCACCATTAATCTGAATCCTGAATCTATCAACACGAGTCCTTTTATTACTTAATTGATTACGCAATTGAATCAGTATTTTAAATTTATTGCTCAATTGACCCAGTTTTTTTCTTTCTTCTTTATAAAATATCTTTCCGCTTGCATTTCTGCTATTTTATTTTTAAGTTCTGATAAGATACCATAAAAAACTAGACTCTAATTAATCATAATCACTTTTTAATTTATGTGCTTCCTTTACCAATTGAACAAATCCAGAATTTCTAGGCAAGCTCTTTAATATCTCTGATTGTTTTCTTTGCTTCTTTTTCGTTATTATTAATTAGTGCCAACCCCATCTGTTGTTTCCGGTTTTTCTTGGGATATTTCTATTTTTTCTTGAGAATAATATTGAGAATTAAGAATCATCGGACCACTTAATACATTATTTGCATTTATGGGAACGGTATAAATTACTTATATTTTCTTCTTGTTTTGTTTAGCATTTCATTAGGAGTGTTTGCGCTGCATGATGACACCAAGCTCAAACAATATTAACATACATAACACCAAAAAACTCTTATTTATATCCCTACCAAGATGTCAAATTGTTCATTTTTTAATTAATAACAAATTATTAGAAAACATAGGACATTTGCTATAAAATCACAAAACAAAATTTCTTAAATTACCAAAATCATTTCAATTTATACTTCTAAAAACAACATCAACCTATCTTTCTAAAGAATAATCACATTACATTTAATTCAAACAACACTTATAAATATATTCTATAAAGCAAAAAATATTTCCTTACACAATAGAAGTTAGTAATGCTGCACAACTCTCCTTTTTCAGCGGCTTTCTTTTTATCAAATTTATTTCATCCAACTCTTTCAATTAAAATTAAACTTATAAATTACGCCTTTAGTAACAATATCATCAGAAATTATTTCACAAAATTCCACACTCTTAAATAAAACTGGCTATTGATATTCCATATTTTAGACGCAACTCAATAAGGACAATAGCAAAATATTTCTATTAAATGAGTGCTATATGCTTTATTTCTTATATGTAAACTTCCTCTTATGCAAAAAGAGCATTATCTAATTTTAAAAATACTAAAAATTAATTTTGTTTTTTATTTTTATTAATATTGTATTGCTAAAATATTTCTTTAAAATATAAACCATGTTTTTATATAATCTTTGAAAACCATCAAGGTCATAATTTGCTGATGAGGTTAGTTTGTTAGAATTTTCACTCTTAAGAAATTCAATTTCTATTATTATAGATTTATGTTTTAATACTTGAAAAAATAAATCTTCAACACCCCTCATAGAATTATTATCGCCTAAAATCTCATCATATAATAGCACCTGTAATCTTGTCTTGAACTTTTTGCCCCGTTACCTCATTTTCCCTTTCAATGTTATCAATATCATCAATTATTTCATCTATTTTATTTATAGCCTTATTAATTTCATTGATAGCAATGCTTTACTACTATAAATAATTTTCTTTACAATTACACTCCTTAAATAACGGCTAGACATATGCTTATATAATTCAGAGATTGGCTTTAACATGAATCGCTATTTTTACAATACTTGATTTAAAAAAATCATAGTTCACTTTTTTAGAATCTCTATATTAGCATTAAAAAAATATATTTTTTTAATGCTTGACGCTCGAGCGTTATTTATTATTCCATTTTTAATAGAATTTATTAGAAAGTTTCCTTCTGTTGTTAAATAAAAATAGGATGCTTTTTTTGTCTAAAAATCATTCTTTGAGTGTAAATGTTTTAAACTGAAAATAAAAATAATCAATATATGGTCAATTTTTCATTTTTAGACTAGTAAAATTAATTAGGTGAACTATCATTTATAAATCAAAGATTATAGAAAAAGCCGGTGGCTTTTTGGGGATAACTCTTTTTTTAAAAATTATAATGAAAAAATATTTTATGAATTTTTAACATCAAATTAATATGGAGTAGAACTTTAAAAATTAATTAAAGTAAAAAGAATTTTATGAAAAAGGGCATATGTATTTTAAACATATTTTTCTTTATATCATTTTTTTATTCTTGCTTGCCGGCACCAGAATCTTCAAAAAACATTAAGACTGGAATTTTCGGTTCTGAGCCAATTATAAAAATTAATAAGAAAAATATTGAAGAAGATAGTAAAAAAAATATCAAAGAAGAAAATAATAATACTTGTTCTTTTGATGAAGAATCTAGGTTAAATGAAATAAAAGAAGGAGAAGTTTATGGGGGACTTCTTGCAGGTTATGTTACATGGGCAAAATCTGGCAATTTAAGGCCCATAAAGGACAAGCATAATAATCTAATTAAAGATCTTGAAGGACTTAAATATTCTTATATTTTTTCGCCCATTCAATTAAAAACATCAGGGTTGAGCTATACTTATCACATTAATGATGATAGCTATACAATACTGGGCAGTAAAGTGCCAATAGCTAAAATAATAGCATTTGAGTCAACTAAAGAGTTTGAAGAAAAATATGAAGTTAAAAGCTTGAGGTTAATTTCTGAAGGTTCGAATATTGATTTTGAGCGATATAGAACCGGTATTGCTACAATTAGTTTAAAAGAGGCTTCAAAAGAGTCAGGATACATTAATTCATATAATTTTGTGGTTTTTGATAATGCATTAACAGATTCTTTTAGACTTTTTTATAAGAAGAGTAAATGTAGCCATATGCTTGCACATCTTACTATAAAAGATAAACAAACTCATAAAGATGAAGCCTATGAAATTGCATTAAATTTAAAGCTATTTAATGATACTATTAAGCTAATATTTACCAAGTATCCAAATTTATCAAATGAGAAATTAAAGCTTTTTATTAATGAATAATGAATACCTTAGTGATATTTTAATAAATAGATTTTTTCTTCTTTAAGAAAATGCTAAAAAGCAAAATAAAAGATGGTAATGAAAAAAAATAAATGCTGCAAAGTACTAGTGGATGATCTATAAAGATTAAAAAGATATTTTTTTTAAAAATAAAAAATATCTTGGAAATCCCGAAAAGGACGAGATAATTTCTAACACTATAAAATGTGGAGTATTTGGTGTAGATTGTCCCAAATAATACCCAATTGGCTTTTAAATATTAATTAATAAGATATTATTGAAACATATTATAATGACAATACTTTTTATAACTTTCTGTGTTAGAATATAAACGCCTTATTTCTAATGTCTTGGGCTTTTAAAAAAAACACTTACAATGGATGCATTGTTGTATTTTCAAATCTATAAACATTATTTTCTTTAATTTTTAAAATTTTTTTTAATTTCTCTATTGCTTTCTTTAAAAAAGAATTTTACTAAGAATAACTTTTTCATCATTTTATAATAATTTTTTTACTAAAACATATATTTCATTTAATGCACATAAATCTCTTTAAAATACTTAACTAAGTTTGGATTGTTAAACTTTAGTTAAGTTTATTTGTTCTTAAATAATTTTCATATCCTTTTATTAAAGACAAAATATGCTCTTCTCCTTTTTTATTTTTTAATGCCCTAAAATCACCAAGTAAAGCGATAAAATCTTCTTTGGTTAGCGAATAAAGACTAGCTACAATAAAGTTGTTTTTATTTTCTATTTCTTTGAAAAATTCATCTTTAGTATCTAATTTTAGAATTTTATTAACTTTTTCTTTGCTAAGACCAAAATGTTCTAAATAAAGTAAATATTTAAAGTTCTCGGGATCATTTTTGGCTATTAGTAAAGAAGTATTTTTTGCAAGATTTAAATATAAAGAATTACTTAAAATTTCTTTTTCTTCTGGTTGAGGCATAGGGCATTGATATAAACATGATTTTTGAACATGTATATTAACAAATCTTCTAATCATAAAGTCAAATGCAAATGAATTAAAAATAGATATAATAAATAATTTTTTATAAATAGATATTGGTGTTTTCTCATAATTTATATATATTGTAGAAACGCAATAACAATTCCTAGGAGACAAAGTGCTAATCATGGTTCTTTCATTTGTGTTGCTTGCAATATCTCTATAGCAGATCCTTTCAGTGGGATGTTGATTGTCTTTAGCCAATACTTTTTTTAAGTCTTCTTTATCTATCCATAGTAATTTAGAACTTTTTTTTGCATCTTTATCTTTAAAAAATCTTGAATTAAACTGATGAATATTGGCTCCAGAATAAAGAAATATAAAGTTTTCATTATTATATTCTTTTAATAAAGATTTACAATTCTTTATACTTGGGTTTAGCCCTATTTTAAAATCAATGTATTCTTGACTAAGAACGCTAAATTGACTAAACATTTTGTTAATTAAGATAAATTCTTTACTATCTTTAAATTCTATTATTGATTCTTGAATAGGAGATATTTTCTTGATTTGGTTTATATTTAGTTCAATTCCTTTATAAGGATCATTTTTGCTATCTTTTAAGTTGCTGGTTATTTCTTTTAAAATATTATCACTGTTCTGAATCATGAATTTTGCTTTAAAATTTGATGTAGGAGTTTTAGTATTGCTAAGTTGAAATATTGTAAACTTAAAGCGAGAATCCACATCCTTAAATCTTTTTTTATTTTCAAATTGATAAATATAATTAAGTTTGTAGTTACTAAATATATGTTTTCTTAGTGTTTTTGAACTAAATTCACTCCAAAGGGCTGAAGGAACCAAATAAGTTAAATTTCCGGCTTCTTTTATTAATTTTAAATTAAATGCTACAAAATATCTAAAAAGATTTGGATCACCACTGTTGGTAAAATATATAAAATCACTTTTATAAATATTGTTAATAGTACTTATAGTGTTTTTTTCTTCATTGTATTCAATATTCAAAGGATGATTATCTCTGCCAAGTATTTCTTGCTTTATTCTGTTTTGTTCTTTTATGCTTAGCTTTCTGTAATTAGGAATATGTTTTGAGAAAAACTCTGCTTCATTAAACTTGGTTCTCTCCCATGGAGGATTTCCAATTACTATATCAAATCCTTCCTGAATATCTGGAAACTCAATTCCATAATGGAAAAATTTATAGTGGCTACTTAATTTTCTAATTTTCTTCATTTTTTCATTATCTTCATTAGAAGTTTTATTACTCAAAATATTTTCAATTAAACTAATTACAGCTGTAATATCACTAAATTCTATATATAAAGATTTGTCAAAAGATAATGAATAAAGTTTAATTAAAGAAAATATTATTCTTAAATTATCTATATATTCACTTTTTTCATATTCTTTGTATATCTTTTTAGATCTTTCTACATCTTCCTTAGTGGTATCGTTAATGCCTTTAATTTTTTGATAACTATCTTCTAAAATAGTTGTAATTTCTTTAATTCTTTTTTTAAATAAAGAAAATCCACTTTCAAATTTCTTTTTTGCAATATCAAAAAATTCATCTTTAGTATATCCTAGCAGAGCATTTCCCACTTTTATATGATGCTCAATAAAGCTTAGCGGTGTTCCAAAAATAAAAGTATTTATCCATAAACTTAGCATGGTAATTTCAACCGAAATAGGATTAATATCGATACCATAAATGCACCTCTTTAGCAGCATCCTTTTAAGTACTAATTCTTTACTTATGCTATCTTGAACATCATACTCTTCACTTTCTTTAAGAATAATCCTATATTCTTTCTCAAGCTCTTTTTTTACATCTTCAAATTTATCTAGCTCGTACCATACCTTTTCTGTTAAGCAATCTAGACAAGAAATTAAAAAATGTCCTGATCCACAAGAATTATCAATGATCTTTATATCTAAAGGGGATTTGGTTTTAAGCTGCTCTTCAATTGATGATGTGACCATAAAATCAGTTAAATCATCTGGGGTATAATATGCTCCACTTTTTTTTCTATCAAGTGATCTAGATGTAAGATAAATATTTCCCTTAAGATATGTAGCAACTTTGTTTATTTTCTTGTTGTCAAGCTCTTCTTCAGTACGAATAAGGTAAACTCCGTCTTCAACAATACGATGAACAGTAGTATCTGCAATTCTTAGGTCATATTCAAGCAGAGTTTCGTATAATTCTCCAAAACTTTTAGGATCTAACCTTGAATACTTTACAAATTTTTTATCTTTAATATTTTTTTCTTCAAAGAAAAGTATTTTAACTAGTATTTCTTCAATATCGCTAATACTGAGTAAACTTTCATTATTTAAATATTTAACCTTATCTTCTGAAAATAATCCTCCATTAAATATAGGAAACTTTATTGCATCACTTCCTTTATCAAGTAAATTGAAAATTGTTATTATTTTTTTATATCCTAATTTCTTTTTTGTATTTTCATCATAAAAAAAATATCTAAAAGATACAGAAGATCTGTATAATTTATTTTCTTCTAATATTTTCTTAAATATGTCGTTATCTTCAATATATGCAATAAAAAATATTCTTAAAATAAAAATAATTGATTCTTCAAGAATGCTAGCTAAAATATGCTGAGTAATTTCTTTGCCTGACAATTTAAATTCTTTGTCATATATATTTTTTGCAATTTTAAATACTATAGAGTCATCGGGTTTCTCATAGAGTATTTCCCTTAAGGTTTTTTTGATTATCTCTTTTTCTTTGGCTATTTGCTCTTTTTCGACTTCTATTATATTGCTTGTCTTTAGGTATCTTTCTTTTCTTACAAGGTAGCTAAATAAAACAAACCATTCTTGTTTTCCGTAATCTTCTTTTCCTTTAATTTTAGAAAAATTAAATTCAATATATCTTTTTTCTCCATAAAGTACTTTCGATTTGTCATACAATCTCCACACTTTTCCATTTGAGAGTATTCCATAATGTTTTTGATACTGATTTAGATATCTATATAGCTGATCTTCTGCTTCTTTTAATTTGTCTTTAGCATCAAAACTGAATGATGGGCGCTTGACTTCTGCTATAAGCAAGATATCTTCAGCTGGAATAGGCTCATTATTTTTTTTAGCTTCTTCTAATTTATTATTAAAATCTATTTTGTCTTTATCATTTTCAAAAAGCAGTATATCTACTCTAGAATTTATTCCTTCTATTTGCCCACATTTTTGCTGTTCCACTGAATAATTTAGCTCTTCAAATATAGATTTTAGTAAAGACTCTATATTTGCTTCTGTTGAATTATCATCTATTGAAGAAAGTTTATTTGTTAAAAAAATGAAAAAATCTTTTAGCTTATTAATATTTTCTTTTTTTATAAAGTCTTTTGACAATTCTTTATAAAGAGATATGTTTGGATCATTTGTTTTTACAATGTCATTAGTTTTCATTATTTATGCCTACAAAAATCATTTATGTTATTTGCAAATCTTTTTAGCTTTTCTTAATGCTCGCAATATGCCTAAAGATTGGTTTTTTAATTTTAAAACTAATCTTTAGGCAGGTCAACTAAAACTTGTTTTAATATTTGTTTGACTTTTTTATTTGCTCTATCCTTAGAATAAGATTGTTTAAACCTATTTATAGCTTTTTCTTTATATTTCTCAGTGTAATCAATTTTGTACGAGTCCGATTGTATTAAATACTTAAAAATTCGATCTGGATAACTATCTACAAAACAAGCGATTCCCTTAAGATTCATAAATATAATTAGGGGGTTATCAATTTATTTTTTATGAGGCACCACATAATACTAAGAATATTTAAAAAAAACTTTTTCTGTAATCTCAACTTTTCTTAAATGCCTTCTAATTTGTGGAACACGAGCAAAAAAGGGCTTTTATGCTTTTCATTTTTAAAATAGAAATTACCTGGTATTTTATTAATTTCTTCCCTAGAAGCATCTTGTTTAGAATTATGAAAGTATTAAAGATGTAAAAAATTCTTGAAAGAACTTATCAGCACAAAAATTATGCAAATAAATATTTTTTTGTTCATAATTATCTCCTCCAAAATTAAAAAATAAATCAAAGTTCTTTATTTACAATTTTTTATTAAGTAGTAAAGATGAGAAAACTAATAATTCTAAATATTTAATAAAAAATAAAAATAAAAATAATGAATATCAAAAAAACAATTAAAAAAACAAAAAGGGGCTGTTAATATAATTAATCTAGATTAAGAACTGCCGCCACATAAGAAAATTTCATATCAAAGAAAAGACTTTACACATAAATTATTTTATTGCTTTTTATTTAAATATAAAAACATAGAAGTAGGAAGCTTATCAGTACAAGATATTTGAAGGAGATTTAAATTTAAAATCCAGTATAAATACTGGGTCTCACAAAACCTAGATTTTAAAATGAAAAAACCCTTTTCCGGGCATCTTTTCGACATTAAACTAGGCAAAATAAACTTAAGCCTATTAGAAATAATAGATTACCATTAATCAAGCATTAAAGTCAACAAGCTTTGAAAATTTATTTATTCCTTTTCTTTTTAGAATTATTATATTTAATTATGATTTCTGACAAAATATTTTTTTTATTTTTAAAAATCTCCTCTAAAATAAAATAGACCCTTTTAGTATCTTTTTTACAAAAATCATATAATTCATTATCTTTTATTAAAATTCTAATTGGGGTATTTTCTTTGTTGTTTTTATTCATATTTTCTTGATTTATTTCTAACAACTTTTGTTTTTGTATAGCATGATATATGCTATTAAAACCCACTTCCTTAATTTTATCAATAGAAATAATCCCTTCCAAAACCTTTTCATAAACTTTTAAATATGTATAAGCCTGAGTTTTTGCAATTATAAAAGATTTTATAAATTGTTCAAAGCTTTTAAAACCATCGTATTTATAAAGTTCTTTTTGTTTAATTTCATATAGAATTTTCATTCTTTGAATTTTATTGTCAATATCATCTTTTAAATTAAGCTTTAATTGGTCTTTTAAATTATTATAAATTATTAAATTTTCATCTTGATTGTTATTTAAATTTTGACCTTTATCAATAAAATCTTCAAATCTATCATTTAAAATCATCTCTTTTTTATTTTGGTTTTTCCCCATTTTGTCCTCTTGTATTTATTTTTTTAAAGTATGTACTTCCATATATTTAACTATTAATTCGAATCTAAAAATAAATTTAGACTAATGATATAAGATAAAAAAAGATATACGATAAATCTAATATTGCTAATCTGTGAACAAATATTGACACAAAGTTTAATTTATGTCAATATTTGTTTTTGGATGAAAAATTATTATTATAATAATAAATAAAATCGTTCAGCGCCGAACGATATAAGACGACATTAAAAATACTTTTTGTTAAAAAATCAATACCTCCTTGGCTTAAGTATTTTTAAAAATAGTTTTAAACTTTAATTTTAACAGGAGGTTGAAATTTATTATTTTATATTTTATAGTTTTTAACTATAAAATTGATAATTAAATACACATTAAACTAGAAGGCAAAAAATGAAAGCTACTGTATCTAATCATAACTACCAAATTAATGCTAACAAGCTACTTCCAAAAAACTTTAAACTTAAAAAAATAATTTCAGTTATTATTTACTTAAATAAAGGGTTTGAAAAAAAATATAATATATTAATACATAGAATTCATTTTAACTCTAAAAAGCTAAAAGTACTTCGAGTTCATCATCAAGGAGATATGCTTTATGTACTAAGCTCAAATATACATAAAGAAAATAAAAAAGAAACCACAATTAATACTCTAAGACTGGACTTAAGATTTTTAGTCAAGCTAAAAGCATTAGAAAAAAGAATACTAATATTTGCAAATAACTTTAGAGAATTAAAGGGAAAATTTTGTTTATACAAAGTGCCACCTATTGAACATAAATTGGTTGATGCATATTTTAGTATCACTAAAGCAGACTTAGTTAAAAAAGTAAATGATGAAAAAGATACTTTAAGGAAAAAGAAAGAATCTTTTAAACCTCAAAATATCACCAAAAATATTGTTGTATATAATAAACAATACATGAATATATATAATAAGAATTCTATAGAAAACTCTTTCTTTAAAAAGATTAAATCAATAATCTCTAATACCCAAAAACCAATTAAACCACTAAAAAATACTTTATTAAGCTATAAATATTTTAAAAATTATCTAAAATATGATTATGAAGTAAAATATATTAAAGAATTTTTCTTATTCAAGCTAAACGTTTATAAATGCAAAATTCACTTTATGAGAAAAATGGCACCTTATGAAACCAATTTTTACACTCTAGTAGAAGAATTTAAAGACACTTATACTGCTAAATGGAAATCAAGGAAAATAACAAGCTTTTCTGGACATGCTGGAACAATACCAATAGTATTTTATTTAACATTTTAACAAAGGGATTATAATTTGAGTAGTTTGCTTGAAAAACTCAGAAATAAAAAAAATAATATAGAAAAAAGAGTTATATTCAATAAAATTGAAGAAATAGATAGTAGAAAAATATACTGCACAAAAATATTTAAACACTTGATTGGTTTTAAAATTACAAACAAAGGAAAAAGACTAAGGCTTACTTTCCAAAAATTTAATAACAATGAAGATTTTCTTTTTTTTAATCTGTTTCCCTTAAAAGAAGACGACAAGTTTTTAGAAATAAAATATAAGTATGACAGACTCGATAAACCCTTTTTTCTTAAAAAAGAGAATAATAAAATTTATGCAATAAAAAAACTCTATTATATAGAATTTGTTTTTAAACATGGCTCTATTAAAGCATATGTTCAAACTTTAAGAACACTTCTAAGAAAAAGCAAAGAAAGCACCGAGTATTATCAATTCAATTTATCGCACTTGAAAAAAATGGAAAGAAAAGTATATGAATTTTATAATAAGAAATTAAAAGATAAGAAGGTTATAAACAAATGGATCAAAAAAAACCAATTATAATTACACTAGCAAGTTTAAAAGGAGGAGTTGGGAAAAGTTCACTTTCTATACTTTTTTCTTATGTCTTAAAAGAATTGGGCAAAAAAGTCTTATTAATTGATTTAGATCCACAAAATTCTTTAACTTCTTATTTTAATAAATATATTTTTAATATTAAAAAACATAATGTTTATGAATTTTTAAAGGGAAATGCCTATTTTGATAAATGTGAAAATAAAGTTAATGAATATATTTCTATAATTCCTTCTCATCCTGTTTTAGAAAAATTTAACACAGATGATATAGATTATAAAGAAATTATTTTAGAATTTAGATTAAATAAAAGTATTAGAAGTT
Source organism: [Borrelia] finlandensis (assembly GCF_030438365.2). Taxonomy (NCBI): domain Bacteria; kingdom Pseudomonadati; phylum Spirochaetota; class Spirochaetia; order Spirochaetales; family Borreliaceae; genus Borreliella; species [Borrelia] finlandensis. The sequence goes on along the minus strand of NZ_CP179480.1, from coordinate 12,796 downwards.
TTGATTTTGATTATATTATAATAGATACTTCTCCTAGCAGAAATTTCCTTTTAAAGAACGCTTTAAATGTTACAGATCATATTATAATTCCAGTTCAAGTAGAAAGATGGTCAATAGAAAGCTTTTCTATTTTAACAGAAACTATTAATAATATTCAAAATATTAAAAGTAAAAAATATAATATTTCTATTATAGAAAACCAATTTATTAGAAATAGGAATACCTTAAAGGAGGTGGAGGATGTGCTGTATAAAAAATATGGTAAATATATAAAAGGCAAAATTCACTTTTCAAACAGTATAAAAGTTTTTATAAATGACCTTTTAGAGCCTTCTTTGAAAGAAGTTTATTATAGAGAAGCCGAAAATGCTTTAAAAGGCATACTGTGAGCTATTATTTCGCTGATTATTAGGCTTTTCAAATAAAAATTACAAAGAATTTTAACTAATTAATTTCGCTGATTTTAAAGTTAAAAATTAATTTAAATTTCCAAAAAGTCCTAAATATTTAAAACCAATTTAAAATTAAAACTACAAGCTTCTTTTAAGAATATCTAATTTAAAGAGTTGATATTTGAGCAAAAGAGCATCCATATTTCATGAAAGCAAAAAATAAAGGATTATTATTTTAATTTTGTATAACAAATTTAATAATAGAATAGCGAGTAGCGCTCAAGGTGTTAAGATTTAAAAAAATATATTTTTTTAATTCTTATTTAGAGCTTCTATAAAAAATATGGAAAAAAATAATGTGAATCTAAAAAAATCTAATCTTAGACTTAGTTTTAATATTGCTAAAAAAGAAATAGAATGCCAAACAAAGATTGCTAAAAATATCCTGGTTTCTTAAATCAAATTGCTACTAGGATACATTCAAAAAAAACTAAAAATGCATCAACTTATAGACTTAAGTATTTGGTATTAATTAGGTTTTAATGAAAGATAATAAGCCGGGTATTAAAAGAACAATGCAAAAAGGCATTAAAAAAAACTTATAAAAATTGATTTAATTGTTACATTTTTAAAAAATTTAGGCAAAGATAATGGAGTTTTTAATTTTATAAAACAAGTACCAATATTTGGAAAAGTAGAATAGTACTTGTAAGAAACTTTATTGAAAATGAAATTAAAGAATATTCATAAGATAAAATAATAGCGGCTGTTCTTAAGAGAGATATTGATAACCTGACTTTTTAAAGCTTTTATTTATCAAATTTTATCCCCATCAAATTTTACACCTATATATAATTATATGGAAGGTACCCATAATATAAATAAGAATTCTGTATAAATTTTTCCAAACAAAACAAAAAAATACTTCAAATAATACAAAACAATCAAAAAAAATAACAATTATAAAATTAGATTCAATAAAGCAGAAACTGAAAAAGAAAAGTTAAGATTTAGCTACAAAAAAGGCTTTTAAATAACATCAGGAAAATAAGCTAGCTATTAAATAAAAAGTTCCATTAAGATATCTAAGAATTAAAAAGCCATTCAAATAATCCAATTGCTTATAAAAACACCAATTAATCTTGAATGCTATATCGCATATATCATAAAGCAATATGATAAAAAGACATATTGAAATTTTACCTATCTAAATTCAAATTAAAGTATAAAAACAAAATATGATTTATGAGTTTTAATTTTAAGGGCAACGATTTTCAAGATTGAGTTGATGGGTTTAGAAATCAATATGAAAGTATTTATGTGAATAAAGAAATCCTAATGTTTGCAAAGCAGCTTTTGTTTTTAATATGGTAAATATTTTGTGTTTTAGCAAAATTGAAGTGTTGGATTTTTTGCATTTAAAATGTCAAGTAAACCTATTGTAAGAAGTATTATATTACTTAATGCTTTATAATCTTTATAATAACTTAATGAATAAAAACGATCGTATTGTTTATAGCGAATTACTTTATTTATTAAAGTACACGAGGTGTCCAAATATGTGAATTAAAATCTAAAGCCAGATAAATTAGAAGCAGTAATATTTGGATTATTTTTGTTGGTTATATTGGCTTATTATCATCCAGTGCAATGATATTCTTTTTTTTGAGCTGCACCATACTCGCAATTGATCTTGAAATTTAAATAATAGTTTTATATCGAGTTGCCATAGGTTTAGGGCAAGGAGCTTGGCTTGGCAACTTTAATAAAATCAATTGCATTGGAGCAGGATGCTAACATTGTGGTTTTTGCATCAAAATAATCAGAAATATAAAGGAAATAATAATGCTTTAAGTTGTGATGCAGCTAAAGTAAAGGGGTAATTTTTTAAAATAGAGAGCTGCTAATACTGTAAATATAGACTTTGTGTCTAAATTTAGAAGGTTTAATATTTGGAGTAAATTCTAGTAGTAAATGAATTTGATTTTTATAATAATTGAATTCATCAAAGATTATTTTCCATAAAGAATATATATTATAAATATTATTTGTCAAAAACAAAACACAAGTTCATTTTGTGCCTATATAGTTAATAGCTAATACTGGGCAATCACTAATAGAATATGTTTAGTGATTATTAAAATTTAGATTATTTGTCATATATTTAAGTATAAGGATAATATAATAATGAGCACCAATACAGCTTGTAAGTATATAATATATCTTAGTGTCAATCAAAAGAAATATTTTTCAAAAGTATTTTGATTTGTAAAATTTTTATATAACAAAATGTTAAGCGATAAGATAGATTATTATGAAAAATAAGCAAACTTTTAGGACTATTATGTAGAGTAGTATAAAAAGATACTGATGATAAATATTATATTTTAGCAATCGTTAAGTTTTTAAATATTAAAAATAACAATAAAATCAAAGATGATAAAAAAGAGGTAGTTGGTATTGGTATGAGTATTAATTATTTTTTAGAGTAGCAAGGGTGTAAAAACAATCATCCTAAATATTTGCTAAAAAATGAAAATAAACTTAAAAAATACCAAAGAAAACCGGCAAAAAACAAAAAGGTTCTATTAATAGAATTGGTCTGGATTAAGAGCTGATAAGTTTCATAAGAAAATTTCAAATCAAAGAAAAGACTTTTTAGACAAATGAACTTATTACTTTGTTGCTAATTATAAAAACATAGTAATAAAAAACGCATTAATTAAAGATATGCAAAAATTAATGCTTTGAGAAAAAGTATTAATGATTTAGGATAATATAAGTTTTTAGACAATCATTTTATGAAATTATAATATCTAATTTTAATTGTCAGATTTTTCTTTTCCTATTATTTCTTCTTCTAATTCTTCGTCTCTGAAATCTTCTCTGTCTATTATAGTCTGTTCTTTGTCTGCTTCTATGCTGCCCATCAGGATCTTTATAAATTCTGTTTCTTTTCCCGGCATTGTTCTTCTTAATAATGTTTTTTTCTTGCTTTTTAGTAAATGTTTTAAGCTCAGATAATCTAATTATATATATTTTATTATCTTTAAATTCTAATAAAATATGATCTTTGTGTTTTTATTATAGAATTTAATTTTTATTATTATTTACCAATATTTATAACTTTTAAAGCCGTTTTAACACCAAGAAGCATAGCTTTAATATCATATCTTCTTTTAGAGCTTACTTTAAAAAGTTCTTGATTATTAATATAATCTTTAACTATAATTTTACTATCTTCTTATTTTATGCAAAGCATAGTATTAGTGCCTTTTCCAGTGTTTATATTTTCTTTATTAGAAGGATTCAAGACCGATTTAGCTTTTGCTTTAAAATTGTACTTTTGGCTTGATCTAGAATCCTTTGAAAAAGGATCGCATGAAAATAATAATAAACACAAACTTAAATTAATAAAAAAGTACTTAGAATGTACTTTTTACTGTTAAAAGAAAGGAGTTTTAATGTCTAGAAAGGAGCGAAAAGAAATCATTTTAAATGGTAGAGAAATCAGCATTAATCAATTAAATAGTTGCGATAAAGATAATGAAATAGAATACGAAAGCTATAAAAATCAAATAAGAAGAATTACCACAAGCGAAATATACAATAGAATTGAATTAATGAAAATTTTATATAAAATAAGGACTAAAAAACTTTATAAATTTGATGGATACAAAAAATTTGGAGATTTTATTAAAAAAATTTGTCATATCAAGGAGTCAAGCATTTTTATATTTAAGGCTTTACAGGCTTGTATTATCGGGCGATTTAAAAATAGATGAAATTAAGCAACTAGGATTTGCAGAGACTTATAGTAGACTCAAAAAGTTTGACATAGAAGGGTATTGTAAAAAGGAAATCAATAAGGATATTAAGATTTAAGCTTGAAAATCAGGAAAGTTATGATTTTTATGGCAAAAACACCGAATTTACTGGTTACTTTTTAGATAGAGTTTTTACAGAGAAACAAGATTTGCTTGAAAAGTTTATAAAAGAATTTGAAAGCTTTAAAAGCTGAACACCTATGAATAATTTGGCATATAAAGACATAAGACGTGAACTATTATTTCTATAATCTTTGATTTAAAAAACAGTAGTTCGTAATAGAATTAAAAAATTTGTAAAAATCAAGGTTGATCTTATTTGAAATTTGGTGTTTTTTACTTATAAATGGTGGTTCTATTTATTTAGATCTTCTAGTTATTTATTGTGGCGAATTATAAAGACTTGTCTTCATTTTGTCTTTCTTATACAAAAATCAATTTTTTTATTTAATTTATAAAAGAAATATTAAGTGAAATTCCAATAAAATCTGACAAGCCAAAACCATATTTAGTATATTTATTTTCTTGTTTTATCTCTTATATATAAAAAAATATAAGGAGGGCTTATGATTTAATCGAAAAGGTTAAGAGAGTGTAAAGATAAGTATAGGGATAAAGAAGTTAAATTGAGCTCCGAAATAAATGGTTTTTTAAATATTAGCAATATTGTTAATATGACAATGGATCATTCTTATTCTGTATTTGGAATGATTTATTCTATTTCTATGGACTCTATTAAGATTTTTTTAAAGAGAATAACATATTATCCGTTTTGGCCAAAAATAAAAATTTATGTTCTATGCAAGTTAAAAAAAATTCAGATTCTAATAATAGTGCGGATTTTTTTCCGGATTTGTCTGTTAATCTATTAAGTGTTTCCACTTATTCTCATCAAAATAAAAAATACAATTTATTAAAATTTGAATTTTCAACTTTTATGCCAGAGGAGATTCTTATTAAAGTGGGAAAACTTCTTGAATTAAAATTTGGACAAAATCAGAGAATTCATGAGAGGATTATTGTTGATAAAAATTCTATTAGAAGACTAAAAATTGATTTTAATAAAGTTTTTATCAAGTTTAATGTGAAGAAGCATAAATGCACAATGAAAATATAATTGTTGATTTAATTTTGAATTTATGGATAAAGAGATTTTTATTAGAGGTAAATTAAGAAATTCAGGCGCTATTTAGACATCTAGTGGAAAGGTTTTTGCGCTTGGTATTGCTTTTGATGAGGATAATGTACCACTTGATATACTATGTTAATCCACAATTATTTAAATTGTTTTGAAGATTGAAATTTTTTTATGTGAAAATTGGCTAGCAATGCTTAGTTTATGTTTGTTGGTTTTTATTGAAGTTGGGGAAGTTTTTTATTTTAAAATATTTTTATTTATTAGGTATTGTATTGGCTTTAAGTCAAAGGAGTAAATTATGATGAATAAAAAAACATTTATTATTTTATTATTTATGTTGTTTCTCCACTTATGATTTTTTGTAATTTTTCTTGTAAAAGATATACTAATTTTTCTTATAAAAAAGACATTTTGGGGATATGGTATTAAAGGAAGTTAATGAAGAATGTTCTTAATAATATTTAAGAAGAGCTTGAAAAATTAGAAAGTTTGCAAGAATAAAGTATATAAACTAGAAAATACAAATTACTTTTTTTAAAGTCAAATATTTACTATGTAAATAATAGTTTGTAATAGGCGGAAAAAATTTTTCAATAAGGAGGTTCTATTGGAAATTTGGTCTACACTAATTATTAGTATTTTTATATCATTATAGCTTTTTTAATTAAATTTATTTGGCTATAAATCCTTATAGTCTTGTCTAAAAATTCTTTAGAAAGAATTTTTTTATCTCATTCGTACTGAGGAAAAGCTTAAAACAAGAAAGTAAACAAAGTTGCTACATATTTAAAGGGAATATTTATCTTGCTTCTAGATCACTTGATAGAAAGAAAAGTGGAGCATATTATACCCCAGATGACTTAACTGATTTTGTGGTCATATAATAAATTTAAGAGCAGCTTAAAACCAAGCCCCCTTTAGATATAAAAATCATTGATAATTCTTGTGGATCAGGGCATTTTTTAATTTCTTGTCTAGATTACTTAACATAAAAAGCATAGTTAGCAGATAAATTTGAATATTTAAGTTTAACTTTTTTAAAGTTAAACTTAAAGTTATGTCTTGATATTATAAACTTTTTTAACTTATCTACCTGGTGAGCTTCTTATCGAAATTGATTTTGAAATTTATTTATATGGGATTTAGGCTCATTGCTATCTGTTTTTATAAGATTTTTATTTTTTTCCTTAAAAAGAGCTTAATAAAGAATATAGAGTTATTCTTGAAGAAAGTGAAGAGTATGATGTTCAAGATAGTATAAGTAAAGAATTGATACTTAAAAGGATGCTGCCAAAGAGGTGCATTTATGGTATTGATATTAATCCTATTTCGTTTTTAATTACTATGCTAAGTTTGCGGATTAATACCTTTATTTTTGGAACACCATTAAGCTTTATTGGGTATCATAAGTAGGAAATGCTTTGCTAGGCTATACTAAAGATTAATTTTTTGATATTGCAAAAGAAATTTGAAAGTAGATTTTCTTTATTTAAAAAAAGAATTAAGGAAATTACAACTATTTTGGAAGATGGTTGTAAAAAAAATTAAAGGCATTAACGATATTACTAGGGAAGATCTAAAAAGATCTAAAAAGATATACAAAGAATATGAGAAAGGTGATATAGATAATTTAAGAATAATATTTTCTTTAATTAAACTTTATTCATTATCTTTTGACAAATCTTTAGATATAGAATTTAGTGATATTGCAGCTGTAATCAGTTTAATTGAAAATATTTTGAGTAATAAAACTTCTAGTGAAGATAATAAAAAAATGGAGAAAATTAGAAAATTAAGTAGCCACTATAAATTTTTTCACTATGGAATTGAGTTTCCAGATATTCAGAAAGGATTTGATATTGTAATTGGAAATCTGCCATGGGAGAAAACCAAGTTTAATTAAGCAGAGTTTTTCTCAAAACATATTCCTAATTACAGAAAGCTAAGCATAAAAGATTAAAATGGAATAAAGTAAGAAATACTTGGCAAAGATAATCATCCTTTGAGCATTGAATATAATAAAGTGATTTTGCAAGATTTTACTAGTGGTGGAGATCCAAATCTTTTTAGATATTTTGTTACATTTAATTTAAAATTAATAAAAGAAAACGGGAATTTAACTTATTTGGTTCTCTCAAGTCTTTGGAGCGAATCTAGTTCATCGCTAAGACAACACATATTTAGTAACTGTAACTATAAACTTAATTATATTTATCAATTTCAAAATCAAAAAAGATTTGAAGATATGCATTCAAGCTTTAAGCTTACAATATTTCAACTTAGCAATACTAAAACCCCTACATCGAATTTAAAAGCAAAATTTATGATTCAGAGTAATGATAATGTTTTTTAAAAAAATAACCATTCAAGAATCAATTATTGAATTTAAAGATAGTAAAGAATTTGTCTTAATTAATAAAATGTTTAGTCAATTTAGTATTCTTAGTGAAGAATATATTAATTTTAAAAAGGGCTAGTCCCAAGTATAAAGAATCGCAAATCTTTATTAAAAGAATATAATAATAAAAACTTTATATTTCTTTATTCTGGGGCTAATATCTATCAATTTAATTCAAGATTTTTTAATATGTTTATTTTGAGTTTTACAAGCAATACAAATTTTATCGTTGTTATTGAGCTGATTTTTGCAAAAATGGTACTTTTTGATTTAAATCTTTTGCCATAGTTTTAATATTCTGTAAAACTTAAATATAACACTAATAATATTTTTTAAATCCAAACTATTAGCCAATAAAAAGCTTGTCTGCCAATTTCACCTTTTCTTTTAACCAGATCACCATCGGTTATTACAATTGCACTTTTAAATTGTTTTTCAAGCTCTTCAAATTTTTCTTTAGCCTTTTGTCAATCGCTTTCTCTTTTATCCTTTTCCTTATTTAAGCTATCTTCGGTCCCTTTAATTTATCTTCAAGTTACTCTTTATATTTTGTTCTTCTTGTAATTTTTCTTATTTCATTTTCATGCTCACAATATGTTCTAAGAGAAGTTTTTTCACGGTCCACTTTATCTATTTTTCTTCTAAGAGATCTGAGGGTATTTCTTTTTCAATATCTTTTAATATTAGATTTTCAACAACATTTTGAGATAATTAATCTTTAGCTTGAACTTACATCTGTTCATCAGCTCGCATTAATTCCTCTTTTGTATCTAAAACATCTATAAATCCTTTAATTTGCTTTTTTAAATTTTGTTCTGAAATTTTTGCATCTTTACTAATTTGATAATTCTTACAGGAAATTATCAATTCAAAAACAAAGCAAATAATAACATTCTTTTATTCATAGCTATACCCATTAAGCTTTAATTTAAAGGGAAATTAAAGATCTGATTTTACAATATTTTGTAATATAATTAAATGAAAAAATATAATTTTCCTAATTTAAATATAAAATAGTTAGCACTGTTTTTGATACTGACAAGTTGACAAATAAAGTTATAGCCAATTCGCTAAAAGATATTGAGTAAGAGCTTCAATATTATAATAAATAGAAGTAAAAAAGGCATTTTAATTGATTAATAATTATAAAAAACAAGGTTTAGTTGTTTTTTGTGTAAAGAAAATAAAAAATTGTAAGAATCCAAGCAACATAAAGTGCAAATTAGAAAAATTAATTAAAATAAAATAAAATAAGAAAACCCAAAAAATTGCGATTACATACTATGTTAATATATTATTATTTTCATTATTAATATTTAATTATGTAATTATACATATAATGATATTTGGTTTTCCCTATATATTGTAATTATGAATTTGTGTTCTACTATTAGAATAGTCAATCTTATTATTTTCTACTTAAAATAAGTAGAAAATAATAAGATTGACTGTCCTTAAAGAGGCTTTATTTTAATTATGAATAAGAAAATTGCATTTAATGCTTCTTTTTTAAAAAAATCTCAATAGTATCAATTTATTAATAGCCATGTAGTTTGTCATCTATAACATTATGCTTATCATAAAATACACTTTAAAATCCTATGTTTTTTTATGGGATAGAAAATATTCTAGTATTTAATACTCTTGAAGAGTATGCACAAAGTCTTTACATAGAGTTCTTAAATTCTGAAAACAATTACAAACAAATTCTTACTGAAGTAGTAAAAAATGAATATCCTTAATTATTTAGAATTAAATGCTATTGGAATTTATGTTTTAAGTGATATGAAAATAGTCATTAGTAAGTTCTAGAAATGTTCAGCAATCTAAGTTGTTTTGTTGCTAATGTTATTTTACTCAATATCATTTTTTTATATTTTTCTTATAAAGAAATAAAAATTAAAGCAGGAATTGCCTTAAGTAAATCTTGTGGATTATGCTTTTATTTTTGGATCTCCCCATTCTTTTTTTTAAAAATCTAAAAAGCTATCATGGAATGAAATAAGAAGCTATTTTTATAATCTTTGATTTAGAAATAGTAGTTCACCTTACTTTATAAGTTCATCTTCACCTAAATTCTATAGAAATTATAAATGGAGAATTATTTTTTATTTAGACTTGCTAAAACAGTTTTTGCATGTTTAATAATTTTTTTTATTTCTTCTTTTTTCTCTATTACCTCAATTTTTTTTAAAGAAAAAGATTCTAAATTGCTCAAAGCATTTTCTGTGTCAATTAGAGCCTGTCTAGATAATGCTAATGCATAATATTTATTATTTTTACTCTCCAATCTTTTAATAATACTTTCATTTAACCTTTTCTGGGCGATATCAAAAAATAAAGCAGCAGATCTTATTATATTTTCTGTAATATCAATATTATTTATAAGCTTATCAAGTTCAATATCTATCTTTAAAGTATTTTGCAATTGTGTTAGCTGATTGATCTTATCTCTATTTTCCCTACGATTTACCATTAGTGACATTTTTTTATTTTCAATCTTTTCCTTCACATTATAGAAATCAGTTTTTATTAAAGTATATTCATCTTTAAGTGCACACACTTCTCCAATTAATTCAGAAAATTTAGAGTTTTCAAGAACATTCTTTAAATGTTTAATTGCTTTATCTGCTTTTTTTTCTTCGTTAGTATAAGGAATTAAATCCCCCTTTTTTATCTCTTTTTTTTGAGCATGCTCAATTGAAGTAGTATTTGGTATATCAACCTTATTCTTGAGTGATTTTAAAGATACTGTAGACTTTAAAGGATCGATTAAATCCTCATTTTTCCGTTCTTTAAAATTTTTATCAAAACCCTCTTTCTCTTCTTGGTTACTATATAAATCATTAAGGGTATCTTCTTGAGCACTATTCAAAACTTCTTTTACATCATTGTTATTTTTTTGTTTTTTATTGCCAGATAATTTAGAATTTAGATTGCAAGATAACAATTCTGCCACTAATAATGTATATAAAAACAAATTTTTTCTCATAAAAATATTCTCCTTTCCTCTAATTAAGAATATATATATAACAAATAATAATGATTCTTAATTAAGATTATATATCATTTTGTTTAAATTGCCATAAAATATAAATAAAAATGTTTTATTGATTTTGGCTAAAATTACTTTAACGATTGCATGTGTTAAAGTGTGAATTTTAAGTTAAGATAATATCTTATGTTCCCATCAAAAATATTAAGATAAAAGATTTCAAGTGTAATATTTTAGCGGCTTTTTTTGTTTTTATTAATTGCAAGAACAATGTCGTCAAAGCTGATAAAAACGATTCAAAAAGCGTATTTTAAACTTAATATAGAAAGTGCTATTGAAGAATAAAAGAAATATATTGAGTTGTTAGAGGGGGAGCTGCTAGCAGCTGCCACCAAGATTTCTAAGACTACTGGTTGGGGTGAATGGTGAGATGGAAAAGAGCTAAAGGGGGTTGGAGAGATATCCCAAAATACCGAAAGATCTGTAAAATTTAGAAGACATGCCTATATTATTTTAAGTGCTCTAGATATTGATGAATTAAAGGAATTCTCTAATATTATGTTGTTTAGTAACAGAGGAGGATATATTACCTTTGGCATTCTTAGGGGAGTTCTTGACACAGCAATTTGCTACTTGTACCCTAAAAATAAACTAAATAAACTGGATATTTCAGATTTAAAGACGCCTAAAAATTCGTTTGACAAATATTTCATAGAAAGTGTTTCAAGAATGTCAAAACAACTTATATTTTTTGTTTAAGGTTATGTGGAAAAATATTTTATCTATTTGAGTGGGCATTGCTATTAATATTATTTTTGGCTTAAAAATTCTTATATTCTTTTTACTAGAAGTTTATATGCAAACCTAGTAATCTCTTTATCGATTCTTTTTAAGAAATTGGGTTTTCTTTTGTTTTAATACAAGACTTTCAGTAATATAAAATATTAAATATACTAAACAAGTTAAAAAAAAATTAAATATAAGATTCATTTCCCCAAATGTTCACTACTTTTATGACTTTCTAGTATTTAAATTTACCCTTTGTAAATACTCTCCGCTGTGATATCCTTCCTTTTTTTAAACCTTTATTTCTAGCAACTTTTTACTATATTTAGCAGCTATACTTTTCTCTTTTCCTTTGCAACTATTGCTAATAGTATGTGCTCGCTTGATATATCTTTTAATGCCTTTTATTATTTTGCTAATTGTTAAGTTTTTCAAATAGACATTACAAAAAATTTTCCATACACCAATTTAAAAAAATTGTAGATATAATTTGCTTTTACAAATTCAATAGTTTTTTTAGATTTCTAGATGTTTTAGGTTAGAATTAATGTATTGCTTTAGATTGTGCAAATTTTTTCAAGTTATTTTTTAAGTAAAAAAAATTGAAATCAAATTTGTAATAGTAGATATAAATTCATTAGAGCCGTTTCGATAATAATTTAGATTGCCTTGATTGAACTTTTTTAGAGGCAAATGACCTAATGTGATTGATTTTGATATTTATATACAGGCGTATTGACTAGAAAAATGTTTTTAAGTTAGAATTGTATTTAGATTCATGCAATGTTTCTTTGGGCTAAAGGGTAAGCAATTTTTAGTTTTTTAGTAGCAATTTTAAAGCCAAATATATTTTTGGCCACAATTGATTTGCTTGCACTAATAGGTGATAATCTTATTTTTTTATAGGTTCAACAGCTATAAATTTCATTAAAACAAAATAGAGAATATGTTTGAATTTGTAAGCTGTTGTTTGATGCATAAGAGATTATGTTAGATTTAAAATTGTAGGAGTTTTAATATTTAGATTTTTAGATGAGGTAATGGAATTCTAGAAGTCATAATAATTTCAAGTAATTGGTGAATAGTGTCATAAGAATTTATAAGATGTTCACTAATTAGGATGAATCCATTTGGATCTATTTCATAGAAATTTAGGTTTACTTTTTTGAGTTAAAGTTTAGCTTTTTTATTTAGGCTAAGGGTTGGGTTTTTGGGCTAATTTTTTTGAGTTGATATATTTATACTATTAAATAATTATAT
>NZ_CP179481.1:0-63032 GCF_030438365.2 [Borrelia] finlandensis | reverse complement strand
TCTAGAATCCAGAATTACCAAGATGATGGAAATGTTCAAGGATTTTAAATCTTTTAGCCTTACAAAAGAAGCCAATACTACTGAGGGTATTCAGAGTAATTTGGCCTCAGCTGAGCAAACTCTTTCAGACATGACCACTACTGTTTTAGAGCCATTACTTAAATTCATTAAAATGCTCACTAATTACTTTAACGGCTTTAACGTTTCAAACACACGTTGTTGAAACTTTTTTTAAAGGACTAAAAAGTCTTTTTGCTAAGTTGCCATATGTTGGTTGGGCTTTTGAAGACAATTCTCCTCCTAATCCACCTAAACCCAATCCAATAAATAGGGAAAATTCAGATGATATTAACAACGCCCCATAATTTTTATAAAAAAATAATTGCTTATGAAGAATAATAATAAAGATATTCTCAATAAATCTAGCAATAAAGAAATGTCGCCTGGAGAGATTTTTCAATTAGTAAAAGATGTAACAACTCAAATATTTTCTCTTTTTGGAGCAGACAACTTTTTAGTGCTATTCCCAAGACTTGACCTTAGAGGTTTTGGATATCTTCCTCAATTGTTTTTTATAAAACCAAAAACTGAGCTTATAACGCGAACTTACAATACTAGTTGCTCTAAAAGACCGATTATCAACTATTATAATAGAAAAGCAGAATATGTAAGCTACAATCCCGTAATGACCGGTGAACATATCTCATTAAACGGGGGAGTACTTACATCCTTATATAAGGAAATGCTTTCTCCACTCAAAATGACTGCTTTTGGCAATTCTATGCTACGCTTTGACGCTCATCTAGTAAAAGAACAATTAGCAAACAGACTGCAAGCTCAAGTTCCTTTTAGTGTATATAGTCCAACTTTTGGCCTTAAAGAGTTAGCCATAATTACAAGTCTTTCTTTTAAGGATACTCCTTGGATTGATGAGGTTGAGGTTAGCCTATCAATAGAAATAGTAAAAACATTTGTATTAGAAAAATATAAAGGATAGTAAATGCTGCTACTACAATATGATTTTAAAATTGAGTTCTACAATGTATATAAATCAAAAAAATCAATTGATGGGATTCCTTTTCCCGAAGAAATTCCTAAAATTATTATAAATACACAAGACGGAATTCATGTTGATATTTCCATATCCAACGTGTATTCAAATATTCATACTATAAGTTACAAACAAGCAAAAGTTATACTTTGGAACTTACCCTTAAACTTCACCGACCATATTAAATTCGGAGATATAGTAAAAATACATTATAAGAAATTTGCTCATGAAAAAAATTTTGATTTCATAATAGCGGGAACTTTAGGGCCCCCAATGAGCACTGATTATCCCGGTGGAGATTTTAGTATAGAGCTTGATGTTCGTTTATTAACTAAAAGCAACTTCTTCAATCGCAAATTAGAGAACAAAAACTTCAAAGGCAAGACGGTGCAAGAAACAATAGAATCTGTATTTCCCAATCGCAATATCCTTAATATGGATGAAAAAGAACGTCTTAAAATCATTGACAAAGATATTTATGCCTCAACGCCAAAAGAGTTTATTGACAAAATAAAAGAGAAATATGTTCATAACGTAATAGACGATATTGGTACTGGCTTAAGGGGATATGAATGCTATCTGATATTTACTAATTATAAAAAAGGGGAAAAAAATGTTCACTACGAGACATTAGAAGATTATGGTCTTGAGTTTATCCCACAACAAGAAATTACTTTGGGCACCACACTCAAAATAAATCTTATTTTTTGGAACGCCAAAACATTTTATACACATAAGTTAAATGTTGGCGACAAAGTTTCATTTATTGATGGATTAGGTAAAATGATAAAAATCACTATAAAAGAAACAAGAACAAGGCTTAGCAACACAGGAAAGTGTTCATTGATACTTAAGCTAGAAGATGATTCTAATAAAACACGTAAAAAGCAAGGGGGACTAGAATGAGCGAAGACTATGAAATTTACAGAATGAATCAACGCCCTTATGGCCAGGCATTGGCTCAAGAAGACATAAAAAATTGGATTTATTCAAACATTTTTACAATTAAAATTGGTGTAGTAAAATCTTTCAAAAAAGAACCTCAAGAATCCGTAGTTACAATACTCGAATTTGAAGATTTAGAAGTTCACACAAAAAATATATCTAATATCAGCTTAGAACTATCAAAAGGTGATGCTGTTTTACTACTCCAATCAAGCGTTAATATTTTTGATAAAAATAACGATATTCATTTTGACAAAAATCATTTTTATATACTTAGTGCAATTAGCCCAAAGACTTTAAATCTAATATCTGATATTGTTAAAATCAAAACAAATACAATTGAAATAGCTAACCAAACAACCAGCTTAAAAAAAATTTTAGACAATATTGTAAGTGCTATTAACGGTATAACTATAATAGGAGACTCAACTATTAACTATGCAAGCCTAAGAACTGCAACTTCTAGAATTACTGCTGATATTAATAGTTTGTTTAAGTAATTTTTGCTAAATATGGTATAATTACTAGTATGGATTTAAAATTAGGAAATAATTTTGAATTGGTATTTAATAATGATATATCGCTTGTTAATGGAATTGACGAACAAAAACAAAAATTGTTTATATTCCTAAAAACCTTAAAGGGGAGCCTAAGTTATGCTCCTAATTGGGGACTGGACTACTTTTTACTTTTAAAACTGTTAAAAATTAACAATCTTCACGCTGTAAAAAATTATTTTCACGAAATATCTAAAGAACTTAACTTAGATTTAATAAACATTTCAACTACTATACAAGCCCACAAAGTGCATATATCCTTTTTTTTCTCTGGCGATGTTTTGAATATGGAGTTTAATTTATGAGCATGGTTTTTGATTCTGATTTTGGCATTTTAAAACGTACAATTAAAGATATCGTAAGATCGAAAAGAGAATATTTGCGTGTAAATTATGATATTAATATTGATGATAATCAAAGCTCAATTTACAACATTATTACATCTTCTTTAGCATTAATTGAAGAAGAAGTAATTAATGAGCTTAATCTCTTTTTTTCTAAAATGAGGCCGGGTGGTACCTATTGGACTGCTATTGAAGACCACATTTCTTCCAAAAACACAACTTACAGTGCAGTTAAATCCGCTTTACTTAATCTTGATGGGGTTGAGCACACTAATATCAAAAGTTCAGCTGGAAAAGCCAATATATATCTAATTTTAAAAGAAGATTTATTAGACACTAGTAAAACTAATATTAGCAATTCTAAATTTAAAGCAAAACTTTGGGAAACATTATATCTAACAACTCCTAGTGGTACTTTGCTTGAGGGAAGTATAGAAATTGATGGTCTCAATTCAACTGGACAACGTAAATCCTATAAAATATCCCTCGGAAAAAGAAAATATGTTTATATGAAAGTAAAGTACAAACTTGATCTTAAAAACTATCTTTACTTAAACATAGACTCTCAAATTAGAAATATATATTCTAGAATTATTTCAAATAACTATTCTGATATGGGGATTAGCTTTGAATATCAAGACTTTTTTGCTCCTGTTAATGAAGTAAAAGGGATTAAGTCTATAGAAATTAAAGCTTGCGCTAAAGATACAGATACCGAAAACATTTCAAGCATTACTGAAAGCGATTTTAAAAAAAATGAAGATATTGCCATTGATGATGATACACTACTACTTTTTAATATAACGGATCGCTTGCTTATTGACATTGATAGTTGATAAATATGAAAATACCCATTTTTTTCAAAGACACTGAAATTCATAAGTTTATACTTACAGAAAATGAATATGCACAAAAACTGCTTAATGAGCTTAAGGCCCTCAATTCTAACTTTATCTCCATTGATGCAAAAGAAAATATAAAATCAAGATATATTGCTATATGGATATCTCAAGTCTTATCAATTTTCTATGCACAAACTCAAACTTTAAAAAGCATTACAAGCAATATTAATGGTGTTATTTTTGCTTTACGTCATATTGGTACTGATGAATCATTTAGACTGATTTTTAAAGCGTTTTTGAATGTGGATATTGCAGTTACTACACCCCAGGCTGGTGTTATTAATATCTCACTAAAAGGGGCAATAAGAACAAACTTTACTACATTTATTTCTTCAAACACTGCAAAAGGCAAAAGGCCTAAAAAAATACTCATTAGAAAAAAGAAACCTGGATACTCTGCTTCCAAAAAAGCGTTAGTATTTAACTCCCTTCCCAAAGGGTATGACCATTCAATTTACGCTTTTATCAAAAGGATTATTCCCATAGGAAGAACGCTAAAAATCAATGATAAAGATGGTCAAAATATTATCACTTTTAACAACTAGGAGGCTTAATGTCTGAAGAAGAAAAACTACTAATTAATGAAGAAGAAACGGTTCAAATTAAAGACTTAAATAGAGTGAGTGATGTTAAAAATACTGATCTTTTACTACTTGATGATGGAGTTGCAAGCAGCAACGCCATCACTTATGAAAACTTTTTAAAAACAACTAAAGATAAGACATTTAAAGGTGAGGGACTAAGCTATTTTAAAGAGATAATTAAATCTACAATTGCTGAGGAGCTCGCAGCTGATACAAGTTTTGTAGAAAAAATTTACAATAAAATAATAAACAAGCTAATTAATAATGATACTACTAATATCTCCAACCTTTTTAGCAAAATTAAATCACAACTTACAAATAGTATAACTTCGGCAACGCTATCTAGATATGATAATCTTTTAACAATGTCTTCAAACACTATTCAAAAAACTCCCGTTCCTAAACAATTGCTAGGTATACCATTCGATTTTTCCTATGGTGGGGTGTTTTTGGATATACCACCCTTTATACATAGGGACTCTGATACGTTGTTGGCTGGGGGCGTTAGTATGCTGATAAACCAGATTACCTTCAGATTCATTGGAATACTTTAGATACAATCTTTTATTTGTTCTGCTATAATTATGTTCTATGTCAATCTCAATATCAAGGTAAATGGGATTATCATTGTCACTTTTGAAAAAATAAAGAGTTACAGTATCATTGTCTTCCATATCAATAACTATTCTTTTATTTTTATATTCATACGGATAAAGCGTAGAGCTATAAAACAATCCTACTTATCAGGAAGTCAGGTCCCATATCTTTTAAAACTGTAAACTTTTTTAGCAAAAATTACAGTTTTGGTATATAATATACATATAAAAATAAAAAATTAAAATCGAGGATTAAAAAATGGATACTATTAAAATAACTGAACTTCTTATCAATTTAAACGAAATTAAACTTATAGCCGTAATGATTTTCGTAACAGTACTAGTTCTAGGAGTGTTAATTCTTCTAAAGCCTTTACTAAAAGACATATTATCTATACTAATGGGCAAGCTTTTTAAAAATGGTAATGGCAATAATCATATTAAAAAAAGAGATTAAATAATGAAATTATCTAAGGATAATCTTGAATTCGGACTTACATCTATATCAAAACTTATTGACATATTTTCTAAATTTGAGGATGAATTCTATCCTATTGCACATAAAGGATTTTCTTTGATTTATGAACTATATACCCATTACACATTAATCTATAAAGAAAATATGGAAAGGATTGATAATACATTAAGTCCAACAATAGCTAAAACACTAGCTCCAATAAATGAAAAAATCAATGCATTAATTGTTCTGGTTAATTCTAACGAAAAAAATCCAAAAATATCTAATAATCTAAAATTCAACCCAGAAGGAAAACCCATCTACCAAGAGGAAATAAATAATGCAAAATAACACTATCGAATTGGGGCTTAATTTACTATCCAGCTTAACCAATATAGCTAAAACTGATATAAACATAGATCATAATTACATTAATACTTTTAGTAAAGTAATAGATTTTTTCTATAAAACATATATTGGAACACTAAAATCTATGGAAACAGCCCAGTCAATGAAAATATTTGAAGAAATACAAGACATTTTAAAATACAATATTGAAATAATAGAGGCTATTTCTAGTGATAGAAATAAAAGAATTGTCTCTTCACTTAAGGCAAAACACAACAAAATCATGAAAGAATATATCAATACTCTTAAAAGGGATGAAAATGCTTAAGAAAACAAAGTGCTTACTAATTGCTTTGCTATTATATTGTACTACTATTGCTAGTCTACCAGAAAAACCAAAACCTCCAATTATTCAAACACTAAAATCTTTAACCAAATATGAGGCACAACTTTCAGAGTATGTTATGTACCTGGTAACATTTTTAGCCAAAACAAAAGTTAAGGTTAATGATTTAAATTATCCAGAATATACTTATCCAAACTTATCAACACTAAAAGACGAACACTCCATAACTTCAGTAAAACATAATATCAACATATATTTAGAGTACATTAAGAAAACAAAGCCTATAGCTAAAAAAGTGTATAATCAGTATTCTAAGTTTAAAATGTAAATTACAAAAAGGTTTTTCTTGCAAGAAATTCTATTTTACATATAAAAATCTCTAAAGCCAATTAATCTAAAATGGTGTATAATATGACCATAAGGGAAAATTTTATGGAAACAGTGTCAACAAATATTGCAAGTGTAACTCAAGAACAAATATATAAAGAATTTATTAGACTGGGCATGGAACAATTAATAGCACAAGATTTATCTAAAAGATATTATCACAATGAGCTAACATATAGAGATTTAGAAAATTTAGAAAAACAATTTGATATAAAATTTGATAATCTTATTTCTAAAATAGATACTGTAGAAAAGAATTTAAATGTTAAAATTGATGCTGTTAAAAGCGAACTTAATACCAAGATTGACAATGTGGAAAAGAATTTAAATTTAAAAATAGATAGTGTTAAAAATGAACTTACTACTAAAATAGATAATGTAGAAAAGAATTTAATGTCTCTTTCAGAAATGCTTAAATGGGTATTGGGAATCATGGGAGCAATGTCTATAACAATGATAGCCGGGCTAATATTTGCTTTCATTTCTAAATAGCTACCACCTCATCTAAAGAATATCAATTCAAATAATAATTGTTTATCCCATATTTAGTATTAATAATTGATTTATTAATCATTATTAATAAAAAAAGGAGTAACAATGAAAATCATCAACATATTACTTTGTTTATTTTTACTAATGCTAAACGGCTGCAATTCTAATGATAATGACACTTTAAAAAACAATGCCCAACAAACAAAAAGCAGGAAAAACCGTGATTTAAGCCAAGAAGAGCTACCACAACAAGAAAAAATTACTTTAACCCCCGACGAAGAAAAAATGTTTACTTCATTAAAAGCTCTGTTTACATACACAATTGAAAAACTATACGATGATATGCAAGAGTGTAGCAATGGAAATAAGAATAAATGCGGAAGCAAATGTAATAATTTCTTCAATTGGCTTTCTACAAATATTCAAAAACAAAAAGAATTGGCCAATGCATTTACTAAAGTTTATGACTTCTTAGAATCTAAAAGACAATCAAAAGCACAAAATGAAACTTTTGATACTTATATTAAAGGGGCCATTGACTGTAAAAATAATGATAATAATAAATATGGAAACGGAAATGATAACGAAATACGGCAATATTTCAAAGGTGTAGCCGATAGTACATTTTCTCATAAAAATGACAACAATGAGATTTATCAGTGCCTTAAAGATGAACTTTTAAACGATACAAACCATTATGCTGGTCTTACAGCCAATTGGCAAAACTAAAATCACACAAAAATAAAAACCTTAATTATTGTACCTATAGCAGCCCCCTATTTGGGGGCTTTAATATTGCTATACTGCAAATATATAATTAAATTGCCTTTCTTTTTTTAACATGCAAAAGAATTTTAATACTTTTGTTTTATAAACGTCTCGATTATCAGACATAAATACTTTAAGCTTATTTAGATCATCAAATCTATTAGTTTTATTGAAATATTCTTTCATAAGATTTACCCAATATTCTATACTCTTAAGCTCAGCATTCTTTTCAAAAAGATCTTCTAAAGCATCATCATTATCAGTAAATAATGCCCGAATAAAAGCATTTATATTATTTTTTTCTTCACCTTCATTTACCCAATTTTTTATATTAAACAGTGCGTCTCTAAAAATTTCATAGCAATAAGCCTTGCCAGATTTTAAGTTTTTATTAAAGTTGTTTAGTTGATTTTTTTATTGATTTATGTCCCTTTTTTGTTCTTGTTTTTGATTAACACTAACTTGCTTGTTAGACATAGAATTGTCGTTTTCGTGATTATTGTAAATAGGAGCTGCATCGGTATCTATTTCACTTTCTATACCAAGAGCTGCAACTAAAGCATGCCTTTTGAAATAAGTAATAGCTGAACCAATAAATTGTGGCAATGTATTTACGGTTTTAACCCCATTTTCGCTGTTGCATTGTAATTTTTCTGTAAGTATTGGGGTATCAAATGATTCTTTATACCTACCACTACTACTTGTACTGTAGAATGTAGTTCTAATAACATGTAAAACTTGCCCCTCTACAACTGTAAACACTGGGTATTGATCAACACGAAGTTCCAAATTATGCTTTTTAATAACATTTTTAATTTCTCTAACTATTTCATTGAAATTCTGATATTTGTATCCATATCCTTGAAGATTTTTATCAATCCCTGGTAAGTTCAGAAATAGGATGCGCATATTTTTTTCGAAGTCTATTTCTGCTTGAATATTATTTTGTATTTCTTGATTATTTTTGTTTGATATGTTGTTCATTTTTTACTCCTTTATAGGTATTTATAAAAATAAATACATAGCAAAAACTATTTTTGCCAACTTCTTTACAAAAAATTTTTACAAAAAAGTGGAGCTTAAATAAATTCTTTTGCTAAAGAACTTATCTAAGCCCCCCACTTCATTTAAAATTCCTATAAAGGCAGAAAAAACAGAAAGATCTTTTTCTACACTGTTTGTAGTATAGTTCAATTTAGAATTAAAATCAATTTGTATTTTTACAAAATAACAAATTTCTTATTAATTTAACAAAATTAATAAGAAAAATTTAATATTTTTTTAGAAAAGTATTTACTTTTAAATCAAAATTTTGCATTATAATATTAATTACGATTACCTATAAAGGAGTACACATATGAAAGATTTTACAAATAATACAAAAAGTCTAGCTTGTCGCAACAAACACCAATACAAATTAATTGTTCTTATTTCAACACTAAATTACCTAAACAGAAAAGATAAGAAATACACGCAACAAAACATACTTTATTATTTTAATGAAAATCTAAAAAGAAATGGTCTAGCTCTCACTACACTGAGAACAATGCAAAACTATCTTTACAAATTAGAAAAAGTACTAAAAGTTACAACTAATTACTACCAACACATGGGTGTAAATTGTGGAACTGAAATTTACTATAACCTAAAGTATCCTAAAAAAGAATGTTACCAGAAAATCAACAAGTACTTTAAAGAACGAAAAAACTCTAGATTTAAATCTAGAGTTAATAACCATTTTAAAGACAATGTTCCCAAAAATAGTAGTGTAAATTCAGTGGAGTGTTTAAATAATAAAAATAATATAAAAGAAGAAAGAAAGATTAACCAACTAGAAAAATATCAACTAAGAAATTATTTCAATAATTGTAACTTTAAAACGAAAGAAGCTCTTTCTATTTTGTATTTAAATACTGATAAAGATACTAAGATTGAGGCAATAAATATCTTAAAACAAAATGAAATTGCCCTAATAAAAAAATTCAATATAAAAAAATCTTGCATGAAAGAAAAACAAAAAAAATTAAAAGAAATTCTATACAACACTAGGAAAAAATTAGAAGAAAACGGGTACAATCCCAAACAATTAGAAATAAATTTACAAAAAGTATACGAAAATTACAAATATAAACCCCATTTTATTATTGAAAATCATAAATATAATGATTTAGGTTACATAAAACGTAAATTAGAAAAGTCGATTGAAAGAAGAAAAGAAAATTCTCAACAAAATTATCAAAATTTAAAGGAAAACATTTTCAATATCCTTATTGAACAACTAAAAAAAGATACAAACATTAAAATTCTAAAGCCAATTATAAAAGAATATTTGAATAACCAAAAGAAAATAGAATACAATAAAGTATTTGGTATATATCATCTTGAATTATTAGAAATAATAAAAAATGATAAAAATTCTTTAATGTTAAAAGAAGTTATATAAGGATTAAATATGGAAAGTGCACCTAAATCTATAGAAACAGAAAAATCATTAATTATATGTAACAATAAAGAACGTTTTATTAAGATTGAAAAAGAAAATGATAAAACAATGTACCATACAAAAATGATGATGGATGTTTACAAATTTGGAGTTCATGATAAAAAAAATGTGTTTCGTTTGTCATTAAGGGGCTTATTTAACCAATTAAAAGTTAAAGAGATTTTTTTATATCCAGTTAAAGAAGGAGATAAGTTTATTGGCATTTTTTATGGTTTCAGAAAACCAATTAAAAAACCCTTTGTAAAGTACCAAATAAACGGAATTAAAAAATCATACACAATTGCAAGAGAATATTATATAGAATTTAGATTTAAAACCGGCAGTGTTTTTTGTTACTTTAAAGGACTATATCGCTTATTAAAAAAAGAAGAGATAAATAATCATTATAACAAAGCGGTATTTGATATCTTTTCAAGATTAGAAAAACAAGTATATGGGTTTTATGGAAAAAAATATTCAGAGAAAGGACCACTAATAAAATGGATAGTAAAAAACCTAAAATAATAACAATAGCGTCAATTAAGGGCGGCGTTGGCAAAAGCACAAGCGCGATAATTTTGGCGACTTTATTATCAAAAAATAATAAAGTTCTTTTAATTGATATGGATACTCAAGCATCTATTACTAGTTATTTTTACGAAAAAATAGAAAAACTAGGCATTAATTTTACCAAATTTAATATTTATGAGATTTTGAAAGAAAATGTAGATATCGATAGTACCATTATAAATGTAGATAATAATCTTGATCTTATACCTAGCTATCTTACGCTACATAATTTTAGTGAAGATAAAATCGAACATAAAGATTTTTTGTTAAAAACCAGCCTGGGAACTTTGTATTATAAATATGACTATATAGTAATCGATACAAATCCCAGTTTAGATGTTACGTTAAAAAATGCTCTTTTATGTAGTGACTATTTAATAATTCCAATGACGGCTGAAAAGTGGGCAGTGGAAAGTTTAGATTTATTTAATTTCTTTGTAAGAAAATTAAATTTATTTTTACCTATATTTTTAATAATAACAAGATTTAAAAAAAATAGAACACATAAAACATTATTTGAAATGTTAAAAACAAAAGATAGATTTTTGGGAACAATATCTGAAAGAGAAGACTTAAATAGACGAATAGCAGAAAATAATAATTTTGATTTAAATAAAGATTATATAAAAGAATATGAAAATATTTTAGAAATTTTTTTTAAAAAAATATAAAGTCTAATAATTAGACAGTTTAATGTAAAAGGAGTTTAAATTGGATATTAAGGTTAATAAAAGAGATTTAAGTGATAATGAAAATTATATTATTACTGATAGTGTATTAAATCATTATAATTCTTTAAAAGAAAAATTAAAAATTAATTCTAAAAAGGAAATCTATTGTAAGTTAGAAACTTTAAAAATTTTAAAAGAAATTAAAGACAATCATTATTATAGGTTTGATGGGTATAAAAGTTTTGAAGCTTTTTCTAAAGATTATAGACTTGCAAGAGCACAGGTCTATAATTACTTAAAAATTGCTAATGCAATAGAAGATGGGATTATACAAGAAGAATTTCTAATAAAAAATGGTATACTGGAAACGTTAATTGTATTAAGAAATAAAGAGAGCCAAACAATAAAAAAATCAAAACAAAATCCGATAAAGCCCCTAAGATTTCAGCTTAAAAAACAAGAAAGCTATGATTTTTATAAAAACCATGCTAAATTTACAGCCTTTATTTTGGAAGAACTTCTTGAAAATCAAAAGGATTTTCTTAATAAGCTTTTAAAAAAATATAAAGAATTAAAAGGATAATAAAGGGGATTTTATAAGTAATTTAGCCTAAAATGCTCTTAAAATAGAAAATATAAGGTTAGAATTTTTAAATAAAGGGTTTAGTGAGGAGGCAATAGATTTTGTTTTATTTCAGAACGACAATTACAACTTTGAAGTTTTAAAGGAGAAAATGAATTCTTTAGAAGAATAAATAATTAATGTAGAAAAGAATTTTCAAAAAGATATGGATAATATTTATGTTAAAATAGATAGTGTAAATACTAAGATAGATGGTGTAGAGAAGACTTTGCAAAAAGATATATTTAGTCTAAAAAATAAACTTAATACAAGTAATAGAACAATAGAAGTAATTCTAATAATGGGAATAACGCTTGCCCCGATTATTTGCTCTATATTTAATAAGCATTTCTTCAATTGAGAATGATTAAAATTTTTTAAAATATTAAGGGAGTATATAGCGTATTTTTTAAATAGAATACTATAATCTTGATTTAAATTCTTTAAAAGAAACATTTTATTTTTACTTTCTTTTATTCTAACAAATACAAATTGATTTTAATTCTAAATTAAACTATATTCAATTGTTGAAAAGCGTCTATTTATTATAATAATTTCTGTAAAAAGCCTGACAAAAATAGTTTTTGTTATATATATGTATGTGTATAGCTAAATAAGTATATTGCTATCAACCAAATCCAATTAAGTTGGGTTTAGCTAAGTTTTCTAACAAGAGAATTTAAATAAGCCCAACTAATTTTTTGTAAAATTTTTTGTAAATAAGTTGGCAAAAATAGTTTTTGCTATATATTTATTTTTATAAATACCTATAAAGGAGTAAAAAAATGAACAATGTGTTTTAAACAAAAATAATCCACAAGAAAATATTCAAGGAGATCTCAAAATGATAAGTGTTAATCAACAAAGTTTTACTGGTTGTGAAATATTTGAGGAAAAATCTTCTCCCATTAAAGAAAAAAGTAAATTAAGCAAAATAGGTAAAAAATTACCAGGAATAAGTAGTAAAGAGTGTTTTAGATTTGACCGCAATCAAGATTTTAGTCTTCAAAGAAACAAGCTAAATAAATACGGAGTTAGTGAAGTAGGCAATATTCTAATTGGTGGTGCCGGGGTTAAAAGATTTAATGATAAACAGAGTGCTTAAATATTGTGATATGAGTCTACCTTTTGAAGAGAATTTATATATGCGCAAGGGCAAAGAGTTAGAGAATTTAGGGTTTAGAGAATTTGTTAAAGCATACGGTAATAATATTGATATTTTATATAAAAACAAATATGCCAACGGTGTTGATAAGTATAATTATTTCAAAAAAATGGGTAATTCAGAAACTTTAGTGGGCGCAACAATTGATGGCTGGTTTATTAATAATAATGGCGATTTAGAACTATTAGAGATTAAAAGTAGCGACTCTAATTATATGAGTGGTTCTATTGCTGAGTACAATAAAAATGGCAATTTTTTAAGCAGTAAATATTTTTTCAAATATTATGTACAAGCACAAATGCAGCTAGCATGCACTGGGCTTGAGTATTGTAATTTGTTCTTTTTAATAAGATGCTACACCAATTAGCTGTAAGATTAAAAGAGATGAGGCCTTAATATCAAAAGTGTTCGAATTTGTTGGTAAATGTGAATTAGAAATTATAAATTTAAAAAAAGATATTTATAGTAACTATAGAGAGGAATACTTAATGGCACATAATTTTAACGAGGATACGTTTATAAAACCTGTTGAAGATTTAGTAGAAAGGGGTGATTTTTATAGTTCTGGAGTTGAGTTTGATTGGGCAAGAGAATTTATAGAATATGTTGATTGTGCAGACCTTGAAATTAAGGATAATCAATCTGCTGAAAATCTTGCGTATGATTTAATGGAGATTGATAGTCTACAAAAAGAATTAAATAGAATCCAAAACGAAAATAAAAAAAGAGAAAAGCCCATTAAAGATAGGTTGAAGATGCTAATTTACAATATTACGAATACATATCCACTAATTGAGCAGTTAAATTATAAATTTGGAGAGTTTGTGTTTACTCTTGACCCTAAGAAAAGGGCAATATCAGATAAATTAAAGGGACTACTGCCAACAAGTGGTACAGTATTTTTCCCTTGCAATATAGCATTTGCAAATAATGTCAGTGTCCCCATGTGAATGGGTGCACTAAAAAATTAAAAAATAATTTAATATTGGAGGATTTAGTAATGATTATTAGTAAAATAAAGCAAAACAACAGAAGTTTACGTCCAGAGATACAGAAATGGGGGTGTTACTTTTTGTGTTTACATTACTACACAAGTCTATTTAAGAAACTTGAATTTAATGTCTATGACATAAATGCATCGTATTATAGATTTTTAGGACTTGGATACATTAAGAGTAATTGTTTTATTTTAAATCCATGTATGATACTTAATTACTACGGAATTAGAAGTAGTGTGAGATATGAATCTTTAAATTATTTGGGTGCTTTAAATGAATTTGAAATAAGTGAAGTTAAAATCGATAAGGTTAATGGATATCACTTTATAGCAACAAAAGATAAAGAAATATTATATGATTCACTTGATTTAAAGCCCCGTGGAAAAATATTTAAAGTAACCTCAAAACGTATATTTAAACTAAAATAGTTTTATTAAAGCTTAAGGCACTTTTTAGTGCATTCATAAGCTTGAATTTTATTAGCAGAAGAGAGTCCGTATATATTATCAATTTCATTGGTTGAAGAATATTTCATAAGATCTTTAATTTGATTTGAAATATATAAATTTCTACATAAGTGAAGTGATTTATTTACACGAAATCCTGACTTTTTAAGAAGATTTTTGAATTTTTTAGAAATATGGATAATGTCGATTTGATTATCTTTAAACTTATGTTTGCTCTTTTGAAAAAGATAGGTACGTCTTGTATCAAGAGTTTTTTCTTCGAAATGATTTTTATGTGCTGTTTGGATAGCCTGGAACTCTTCGGAGCTAATGACAATTTCTCTAATACAAGCGACATTTCTTTTTTTTGCTACATTTACTTTAATAGTATATAAAGTTTTTCCAGTTTTGCTTAATAAGGGAGTAATATCTTGCATTTTTACTTTTTGCATTTCGGTGCTTCTACACCCACTTATTAAGAGTAGATAGACAAACCAACCAGAAATTGGATCAATTTGTTTTAAGGTTTTGGAGCATTTTAGAATTAATTTGATAATTTTTAGAGTCAAGAAAAACTTAGGAGTTGGTTTTAAATTTTCTTTTTTACTTTTGGTAGAATTTTTTAGTGAATTTTTAAGAATTTTGTTTTCATTTATTAATTTTTGATGATCTTTTAATAGTTTTACCATAAAATCTATATTGTTATTATTTAAATTAAAATAATTATTAATGTTCATAAGACAAGCTCCTTGTAGGTGTTACTTTTAAATTAAGTAAAAGTAATAAAAATAAATGAAAATTGTAATTTATATTTTACCAAAAACAAAAAAATTTAGTCAAATTTTGTGTGTTCTCATTGCATGAAAAATTTGGGCTGTAGGATGGCTGTAATAAAGAGAAGTGTCAATTTCTGAGAGGGGCACACAAGAAAGATATAATACTTTGTGTAATATATAGCAAAGACTTTGAAATTTAATTTGTATGCATTTTGTAGTCTTTTGTAATGGGTGGGGCATTTGCAATGGAGAGATTTTAAAGAGTTGGTTAAAATTACATTTGCGTTTTGTTAAAATGTAACAAAATTAAATATTTAAATCTGTAAAAAATTGCAATTATTACGTATTGTGGTATGATTAAGATTTATGGAGAGTGTTATGAATAAGAAAATAAAAATTTTTATTATTTGTACTGTTGTTGTGCTGATAAGTTCTTGTAAGAATTATCATGTAAGTAGTAAAGATTTAGAACAAAATGTAAAAGGGAAAGTTCAAGGATTTGTGGATAAGATTTTAGATCCAGCAAAGGATAAAATTGCTTCAAATGGTCCAATAGCAGATGAATTGGCAAAAAAATTACAAGAAGAAGAATTAATGCAGGGCGATGATTCTAATAATAGTCAATTAAGTCCTCCACCAGTATTGCCGGCAAGTGGGCAAGACAATAATTTACCGGTATTAAAAGCAGAACAACAAATTGGTGGTCAGCAAGAAGGTAAAAAAGAAGAAGTTAAGCCTGAAGAAGAAAAAAAATTAGAAGATAGAAAAGAAAAACAAGAATTTAAACCCGAAGAAGAAAAAGCAGAAGATAAAAAAGAAAAAGTTAAAGCTAAAGAAGGGAAAGGGAGAGGGAAAAAGGGAGAGAAAGGGAGAGGGAAAAAGGGAGAGAAAGGGAGAGGGAAAAAGGGAGAGAAAGGGAGAGGGAAAAAGGAGAGGTTAAGAGAGAGAGATAGGGTAAGAGAAAGAGAAAGAGAGAGGGAAAGTGAAGAACAACAGGCCAAATCCAAAATTAAAATGCTTGCAGAAGAAATAGATAAGATCACTGGGGATATTGATACTATAAAACGTCAAACTCGTGTAGGAGCAGAAGAAGTTAGAGATAAAATTACAGTACCTATATATGATCATTTTATCGATGATGGTGATGATGAGGATAGTTCTATATATTATGTTTCTAGTTTAGAAGATGGAAAAAGTGAGGGATTAGAAAAATTATTGAAAGAATTGAATAAGACTAGAAGTGAGCTAAGGACTAAGTTAAATGAAGGTAATCAAGAATATACTGGTGGCAAGGAACCCCACTTGAAAGAAGGTGTAAATATTGATGAAATTGAATCAGATTTAGATAAACTCAAATCACAATTAGAAAAGATAAAAAAAGAATATCTTAAAAACTAATCTAATTTTGAAAAAATTAAAAAGTGGCATGCTAACAGTGATTTATGAATAGGGCTAGATATAACTAAGCTTTGTATACACAGAATAACAACTAGTAAAGACATTTAGCTAGTTGTTATTTTTTTATAAATTTTATCATAAAATGACAAAGAATTTCCCATCTATAATTTACTTGCATAAGAAGAATTTTATTATTTTATTATAGTGAAGTTATCAGTTTGTGTTAACAATTTGTTAAATTGCTTTATTATTTAGAGTAATAATTTGTTAATTTTGTTACTTTATAGGAATATTTTTGAAAAAAGTTAAAAGATCTTTTGATGATTATGTTGCATATTTTAGAGATGGATCGTTAGATGATAGAGAAATAGCGGTTAGACTGGAAGTTTCTAGGGTAAATTTGTGGAGGATGAGGCGAAAATGCGAAAGTGGTGAAAGTTCTTTTAACAAGGCCCCCAGAGTAGCAATCAGTGAAGACACTTTTGAACACCTTTTGTCGCAAGCTTTTAAATCAGAGGTTAACGCTAAGAAAATTAGAAGTGAATTGGATTTAGAGCGGGCTAATTTATAATTAGGGTTTATACGTGCATTTAAGCAATATTCTTGTGTTGAGCTTTTTAGTATGCATACTAAAATAGAAAATTTAAGAGCCGAAATTGACGCTTTAAATAAAGCAAGTAGTAAAAAAAACAAGCAATTTGTTAATGGAGAAATTAATTCTTTAAAAAGCGAGCTTGATGAATATATAAAGGAGTGTTCAATAAGAGAAATGGAGCTTTACTATGAATGTATGAAAAAACTTGCTACGGTTCATGAGGCTGAAAGCAAAAGTAACTACAAAAATAGCAAAGGGCACAAGTGA
Organism: [Borrelia] finlandensis; assembly: GCF_030438365.2. NCBI lineage: Bacteria > Pseudomonadati > Spirochaetota > Spirochaetia > Spirochaetales > Borreliaceae > Borreliella > [Borrelia] finlandensis. The sequence goes on along the minus strand of NZ_CP179481.1, from coordinate 45,265 downwards.
ACTTATATCAAACAAAACTTTTTACAACACTACAAAAGGAATACAAAAATAAATATGGAGTTGACATATCACAATTTGTAAAGCTAACAAATTCTTCAATTAATTTTGATAAGTTTGAAGAAGAACAGTTAACTTTAAAACAAAAAAATGTGATAAAAAGTATTCAAAAGAATAATGAAAAGAAGATTATACTCAGTGGAGGCATAGCTAGTGGCAAAACATATCTTGCATGTTTTTTTTTCTAAAAAGTTTAATTGAAAATAAAAAGTTATATTCTAGTGATACTAATAATTTTATTATTGGGAATTCCCAACGCTCAGTTGAAGTTAATGTTTTGGGACAATTTGAAAAGCTATGTAAACTTCTTAAAATTCCCTATGTTCCAAGACATACAAATAATTCCTATATTCTGATTGATTCACTACGTATTAATCTATATGGTGGAGATAAGGCAAGTGATTTTGAAAGATTTAGGGGAAGTAATTCAGCACTTATTTTTGTTAATGAGGCTACAACTTTACACAAGCAAACTTTAGAGAAAGTCTTAAAAAGACTAAGATGTGGGCAAGAAACTATTATTTTTGATACTAATCCTGATCATCCAGAACACTATTTTAAAACCGATTATATTGATAATATAGCGACCTTTAAGACATATAATTTTACAATCTATGATAATGTTTTTCTTAGTAAAGGATTTATCGAAACTCAAGAAAGGCTATATAAAGATATACCAGCATATAAAGCAAGAGTTTTGCTAGGTGAATGGATAGCAAGCGCGGATTCAATTTTTACACAAATAAATATTACTGAGGATTATGTGTTTACTATCCCAATAGCATATTTAGATCCAGCATTTAGTATTGGAGGGGACAACACTGCTTTATGTGTTATGGAGAGAGTTGATGATAAGTATTATGCTTTTGTATTTCAAGGTCAACGACCAGCTAATGACCCTTATATTATGAATATGGTAAAGACTGTTTTAGAAAATTTCAATGTACATACACTGTATTTAGAGGATAGAGACGATACAAAAGGTTCTGGTGGATTGACTCGTGAATATATGAGGCTTAGGAGCAATATGAGTCAATATTTTAGAATTGCTCCAGTTAAGCCAAAGTCTAATAAATTTAGTAGAATAACAACTTTAATTACGCCTTTTACTTACAAAAAACTTTACATTACAAAGTAGAGTAGTTCTTCTGTATTTAATGATATTTATGCTTATAAAGGGGATAACAAAATCCATGATGATGCTCTTGACGCAATATCCGCTGCATATTTGATATTATCTTTAGGATATAAGGAAAGAAATGTTCATTTTGGTAATCAAAGATTTTTGTAAATTTTTTTGACAAAAATATTGGTTTTTGCTATCATATATATAATTTAATAAAGAGAATTGAAAAGTTGTGTGATTTAAGAAAAGCAAAACCAATAGACAAAATAAGTTCATTAGAACTTTACAAATATTCAATATTTTTTAGAAATTACATTGAAAATGTAGCAGAAGACTGTCTCAAGAACGGACTTGTTCTTGAGAGCGCTGACCGCAATGTTAGTGAGTTTAAACTTGCTAGGTTAAAGGTGCAACTTAAAAATGCTTTGCTTAATTGTATTATAAGCTACCGTTTCCATGGAATTGGATATATTTTAGTAAAAACTAAAGACAAACTATTAGATCTTGAAGAACCGGTTAATATAGAGCTACCTATTGGATTTGAATATCTTGATTATGAATTTATTAGGGATTTAGGAATTGATTTTGACCATATAACTTACAAAGTAAAAACCAATAATAAGGTCAATTCTTTCGATACCATTAAAATACACAAAAGTCGTCTCATAATATATGAAAACTTTGATTTTATATTAAAAAGATATGTTCCGTGTTATACAGAAAGTTTTTTGTTAGATATTTATTTATTTGAGAAAATATACGTTGAAATAGAAAAGCGTATTGAAAACCACAATTTTTTGTTTTACAAAGACGAATCTTTGGTTCAACTGCAAGATGCACTCTCTAGCGCAACAACTTCTTTAAGTGCTCTTACTAAGAGTAGTAATAATGATAAAGGAAGCGGAATTTTATCTTCTTTTTTGAGAAAGCAAAATTCAAACAATCATAATAAAGATATTTCTAATTTACGCAGTCTTAATGACTCATTAGCACATGAGCTTGCTAGGCTTAAAAGCAATCTTAATAATGAGGGAATGTTTTACACTGCTACTCCGAACGCTAGTTTGGTGGTTGTTAAGTATGACCTGACCTACTTAAAGGAGGCTTTGGCTTTAATTAAAGCCAAAATTGGTGCTGATACCAAAGAACCATTAACTAGAAGTTTTAACGAGCAGGCTAAAGGGCTTGGAAATGATGGTAAAGGTGATAGAAGCAATTATTATGATTTTTTAAAAGGCGTGCAAGAGCAAGTTGAGAATTCTTGCAACTTAAAGCTAACTAAATATTTTGGTCTTAATATGAGGCTTAATTCACTAGTTATGCTGAGTTAAGATCAAAAAGTGATTGAAAATGAAAAAAAAGAAGAAAAAAAAGTAATTGAGGTGCAAGTAAAAGAAGAGTCTCAAATTAAATCTGATACTAAGGTTATATGCATTGGTGAATTTGAAGAATATATGCGTCTTAAAGAGCAAGCAGACAATGTAAATCCCAAAGATACAAAACGTGATTTAAGTATAAATGAGCGAATAACAAAAGAACTTGCAGAAGTTGAAGAGCGAGAGCGTGTTGAAAAGCAATTATTGCTGGAGGCGGAGCGTATAAATGAAATTGATACACTTGCAAAAGCGCATCTTAGTAACCATTTTAATAAAGATGTGTTACTTGCAAAAGGATACACTCTAAAAGACATTATGCAGGCTCAACGCAGAGAACTTGTTCGCAAGTTTGTCCCAATTGAGCAAATAAAAGCTATTGCTAAAGTATCAGATATAAGTCATATCGATGGAGAGATACTAGAGCAACTTGTTTCTTTAGCTAAAGTAAATATCAAGTTAAGAAAAAATGCTAATGGCAATTCTTCTTCTGTTGACTCTATTAGGGGCAATATTATTGTTAAATCAGAGGGGAGAGCAAGCTTGCTTGATTCTAATTTTGCTCCAATTAATTTTACGGAGTTTGTACAAGCCATAAGTAATACTTATAGACAAAGACGGGCTCAATTTTATGAAAATCTAAAAAGACATAAAAGAACAAGTATTGCTTAAAGGAGTTTTTAATGAGTGATATCACAAAAATTAAAAAAGAGTTTGATGAAAAAGTTGTTGCAATTAAAGCATTAATGAAAAATCCCCAGCAAGATGCTGGGCTGCTTAGCAATTCTATCGAGTTTGGAGATAAAAATCTAATTTTTTCTAATTCTGATGGAGTTTGTACTAGCGGTAAAGATAAAATAGAAAATTATCCTGCTAAGGGATATCCATATAAGCGTGGAGTCAAGCTTAGTTTTAGTGTGGATGGTACAACCGAACTTGAAGTTGAGGCTGGTGGTGAGGACGATTTATACGGAGTTTGCACCGATATAGATGAGTTTAGTGGTATGGCAACTGTAATTCCAATTACAAATAACTTCACAGGATATTTAACATTTAAGAAAAATGGACAAAATGGTGTGAATCCGGGTGATAAGTTGTATTTTAATGCACATGGAGAGCTTGAAAAGACTACAGGAGCTCAAAAATCTGTTAATGTCATAGCGCTTTCCAAAGTACATAAGTTGACTGAAGATTTATATATAGTGCTCGCTAGTGTTTTTGGAAATAGAGCTGTAAAAGGGTAATTAAATTATGTCTTTAAAAGGCAAAGGACAAGCTAAAGGCTCTGATTCTGATGATAATTTACAATTAGGCTTGGAAACAGAAGTTTCAATTGCTACTTCTAGAGCTAAGCGCCAAGCAAGACAAGCTGAAGATGGGTTACAAGGAAAAGATCCTTATTTTGATTCTGTTAAAGAACTTGACGATATTCTTTTGAAATTTAAAAAATATTCAAAATCAATGAGTTCGATTGAAAATAAGGTTTTTGATAATTCAAGTGCTTGTTTTAAATCAAAGAATGAGCGAGTTAATGCTTATGCTTTTGCATGTTCAAGTTTTACAGACAAAATAGAAGAGTATTTCTACGATCCAGAAAATGGTTTTCCATATAAGCGCGGTGTAAAGCTTGTTCCAAAAGAGAACTCTATATATGTTGAGGCTAGTGTGGATATTGATATGCATGGAATATGTGTAGATGTGTGTGAGTTTAATTGTATTGCTTATGTTTTACCAATTACTAATAACTTTGAAGGTTATCTTATTACAAGAAATCTAAATATAAAATCAGGTGAAATATTAGACATTAATAATGATGGGGTTATTATCAAGGTTGGCGGTGGACGTCCAACCATGATCAACGCTTATGCGCTATCTGATTCATTTATAATTAATTTTTTATCAGAAGATGAGGATTCAAAGCAAGCTCAGGCTATAAAGCCCAAAAAAGAAGATTTTTCTATCAATTTGATAAAAGTTGCAATTTTTGGCAATAGGAGTCTTAAAAAAGAAGTATTTTCCCATGCTGTTGCAGGTTTAGGTGGGTAAAAGGAGGTAAGTTGATGGCAGATACAACACAATTAGTAAAAGAGTATCAAGAAAAACGAAGTAAACTAGAAAAATTAATGAAAAATCCACAACACAATTCTAGTTTGCTTAGCAATTCAGTAGAGTTTAGAGACAAAAACGTACAATTTTTTGCTTTTGGAGGCACTAGAACTAGTAAATTTGATAAATTAGAAAATCATCCATTTTTAGGATATCCATACAAGCGCGGAGTTAAAAGAGTTATTCAAGAAGCACAAGAGAATCAAATTCACTACGAACCCCATGTTGAGGCTGGTGGTGGAGAAGACTTATATGGAATATGCATTGATATAGATGAATTTAGTAAAACAGCTACCATTGTTCCAATTACAAATAATTTTGAGGGCTACTTGGTAGCAAAAGATTCTTCGGTTAAAGCAAAAGACAAACTTGTTTTTAATAAAGACGGAGCTCTTGAAAAGGTTAATGGAGCACAACAAAATAAGGCAACTATTAATGCAATAGCATTGTCTGATGCAAAGCAAAGTAGCAATGATGCTTGTTTGGTAAAAGTAGCTGTATTTGGGAATAAGGCTATAAGTAAAAATTAATAATATTTGGGAGGATTTAATATGGAATTATTTGATGAAAATTATTATGCAAAAGCCGTGGCTAATATTATAGGGGAAATTAAAGATCCTATAATGTATAAATGGTTTTTACCCGATCAAATTGAAGATGTTGATCTTCAAATGGGCTACCAAAGAACTGTAAAGTGGGACGCGTTTTTAAATGCTAATCCTACAACAATTGCTAATGAAGTTAATACTATTTCAACTATTGGATTTAGTTCTGAAGTGGTAAGGTTTAATTATTTAAAACTGCAATACAAGTTTAGACATTTAAAGCAGGCGTCTGAAAAATTTTACACCTCAGACTCGTATATTGGCGACATTAATAATAATTTATTGCCGTTTAATCAGGCCTATAAGCTTACAAGCAGTGAAATTATCAAACTTATTAATCATTTTGTACTAACTGGGACTGTTTCAATTCAAAAAGATGGAAAAAATCAAAAACGACTACTTCCTAATATGTATGGACTACTTAATATGCCTCATCAAGTAAAAGAAGACGTTCAACATGGTGATAAGGATAAGATGGATAAAATATTTGAAAAAATTGAGGCTGGACTTTCAAAGTTAGAACTAGGAGACGAATTTTCTACACCTATGATGGTAATAGTCGATCCCTCAACTTCATTAAAATTGGTAAAACCATATGCAGCGGTTCAAGGTCCACCAATGAGCTGTGAAAAATGGGAGGATGCTTTGATCCAAACTATTAAGGCTATTAATAACAGAGAAGATGTCTACATTGAAACTTCAAACTTACTAAAACATCAAATACTTATTTATCCATTAAACCCAACACTTATTAAGTTTAAACCTAGTAAGTATATGCTACCTACACCGAATGAATAAGTGGATAAAGACTCAACCGACATTGCTCATTCATACATTGATTTTGTTTTAGGCGGTCTGCTTGCTACTAAAAATACTATTTTGCAAGTCCACATTAAGCAAAGCTAATCACCAAGGCAAGTAAAAATGAGTGAACAAAAAGACTTGCAAACACAAGTTCAAAATGAAGAAGAACTTTTAGCAACAAAACTTCATTCTGAAGTGTTATTGCTATTGGGTATAGACGAATTTGCACTAAATAGGCAAAATTTTCTACTTCATTTATCTTTACTTCAAGCTATTTTAGTGACTCGTGGTATTGATGCTAGTTCGCTGACATATGAACAAATATTTTTGCTTACATTTTACCATATGGGCTGTCAATTAAGAAAACAAGGAATTGTTCGATAATTTGAATTTGAAAGGATCAAAAAAGAGAAGTTTAATGAACTTGAACTTGATTATTATCCTAGTAATAGTGGAGATGAAGAAAGTGGTGGAGATAATTTTAGATCAAATAAGAACTTTTGCTCACAACTTGATGCATTTTTAGAGAAACTAAAAAGAGAAACTTCAACTCCATCTTGTGTGGGGGTTGTCTAGTGAATGGTGTTAGAAAAAGACTATCAGATATGTCTTTTTGTATGATTAACGCCTTTAAGGATCCCAGCCCCTTAAGGTTTTATAAAGGCAATGTTGTAAAACTTGAAAATGACGATTCTTATCAAAGAATATTTGACAAGAATAAATACACTGAATTTATCGGAATTATTTTTGATATAAAACCACAAGAACTTGCGATGCTTTATGACTCCAATATATCTGATATTAGGGGGTATTCTAAGCTATACACATATCAAGACCTTGACTATGAACTAAAATACCGAATATCAATTGCAGATTCAGTTTACTTTGAAATATTTAGCATTGATTCTTCAATCGGATACTTCACTCTAGTCTTAAAGGAATTTGTATGGACAAACTAGAATTTAAAATTGAATTAGAAATTGGTTGGTTCGGGGGGCGTTCTAATATTGCTAGAATGCACGAAAAGGGAAGTAGTAATTTACCAGCAAGAAAACATTTAACCAAAATTGCTAGTAGTACTGAGTTTAGAGAATATATCAACAATAGCTATATAAATTCTAAGTTTAATCTTGATCCTCAATTAGGAATGCACGCTATTGGACAAGCTTTTATAAGGTACTATGAAAATTACCTACTATCAGCACAAGTTGCTCCAGTCTTAAAGGCTAATACAATTGCAAGCAATTTAAAAAAGGGTAGTAGCACTGCATCAATTCCACTTGTTGATACATCTAAAATGTTATCAGAGATTACTTATAAGGTAACACTTGAATGACTATTACTCTAGACATGATATTAAATCATTTAATTTTAATATTTAAAGGCTTTAAGACCTATGCAACTGAAAATAATTTTGAGTGTGATATCATAAATACTTACAATAATCCACACCTTTCAAAAATTACAACTACTAGCCCCAATATAATAGCATTGAAATTCGATGGCACAGAAAATCTATTTGACCAAAACTCTAAAACTGGTACATTCTATGAAAATGCTTTGGAATTTAGTGTAAATTTTCAAATATATATTATTGCAATAGTGTTAAACGCTAAAGATTTTGACGCCAATTCACGTATGCTAATACTTTATGGTATGCTTAGCGATTTTCTGCATAATAAATCCCATAAATATATTCTACCAAGTCTACAACCCAAATATTTAAATAAAATTAACTTTTACATTTACCCAACATCTAATATGCAAACAGTTGGACTAATTAATTTAGACACAAAATATAGCAACCATGCATACAGTGTATCTGTAGCATTCAATGCTAGTGTAAAAGCAATCGAAATTTTAAAGGAGGAATACCAAATTGCCGCAAGATACAATTAGTGTAAGTTTAGTTGACTCTAGAATTCACGTTAGCAGACCCAATTACTATAATCCAATTTTAGTTTACAAAACAGCTAAAATTAAAATTAATAAAGATAATACTAACTTTAAAATATTGAATTTAACTGTTAATAACTATGAATAACAAATTGAAACTTTAGAAAAAGATAATGGAAATGGAGAACTGCAGTTTGGAAAAGAAAAAACACTATTACAAACCTCAATGTCTGATTTTTTTAATTCAAGTGCAGAATCATTAAAATCGGCTGTTCTTTTCATTTACAAGGATAAGTTCTTAATGAAACTGGTCTTGATGGTATGCCTGCCTTTAAAGAGGGTGTTGATCTTGCTGGAAGTTCAATAGACGAGCTTTTCACTTATCATTATATAAAAAATGAAGCGATTATTGAGCTTATCAGAGTTTGGAATAAAAACAATAGACAAAACAGCAAATTATTTGCACTGCAACTTAGTGGCGCTAGAGACAATACATATACTTCAGCAATTGAATGTCTTCTTAAAAGGTTTATCGACAGGGGACTGATTATAGAGTATAAAAACTTAAACCTTATCCTTTCTCCTACACCACAACTTAAATTAGAACTTAGTGTGAATATTACTTATAACTTTAGCATTAATGCTGTTGCTTTATTAATTACTACTCAAGATATAGTTGATTATCAAAATAGTTTAAGCGCATAAGGAGTGTAAAATAATGAAATTTTATGATTTAAGAGAAGTTTATTTTTCAATAGGTGGTAGACAACTACATAGTGGCAAGTTAGAGCTTACAAGTGAACCCACAACAAGAGCAGTGGTTAGTAGTGAAGATAAAGGTATGCCCGTAATAAGCTTAAGAGATCCCAAAACGATAACTTATATTTTCAATATTGAAGTTACACTGGGTAGCCATGACTACATTTTGTTAACCGAAATCTCGGACGAACAGTTTTACAACATGGACGTGAGTAAATACGATAAAATGCTTGATTTAGTATTTAATGATAGAATTGCTACCAAAATTATTTCTAATTATGCAATTTTTACTGAGGAACCAGCAAGAAATTATTCTGCAGAAGCTGAAAAAGTTACTTTTGAAATTAGAGCTATTAATTGCCAAAAAACTAAACCAAATAGAACTTAAAAGGAGAATCTTATTATGATCATGAGATATAAAATGAAAATTTTAACTAAAAACAAAACCTATGAATATCCACTTAGAGTGCTTCCAGTCTATGAATGGGATAAAGTTCTAGGATTTAATCAAAGTGACGCTGTTTTTAAGCTTAATGAGGTTAAATACTTAAGAGAAATCACAAGCTTAATGATAAGTCCAAAATTTTTAGACGAATTCTATGTGATTTTGGATCAAAATAGAGAATTTACTTCCTATTACAAAGATTATCTTGTTGCAATAATTTACACTGCACAATTTAATACTTTTCACATAGACAATGATCTAAAAAAACCCGCTTTAGTATATTTGAGTGAATATGAAAATAATGTTGGTGATTTTGTTACTTTTGAATACATAGATGAAAATTTTGATTATGAAAAAGTAGCCACTTCGCTTACATTAATTACATCAAATTCTAATGAACTGGTTGCTGAATGAGCAAAATAAATAGAGATATTGATAAAGCTATTACAAGTCTTAATGAGACTAGAAAAAAATATTTTAACTTGCTTGACGAGATAAAGAACGACAAATACTATTTTCCAGTAATCATGCATATTTGCTCATACGATTCGGTAAAGAAATTGACTTATGATGAGCTTTTAGAGGTCAATAGACTTGCTGAGATTAAATTAGAAAAAGAATTGTATGAATTAATTCTAAGTAAATGGGGGCTTAGTGAGCGACAAATTCACCATTAAATTTAAGGGGATTCTTGATCATACTGCAACAAAAAAGGCTATCGAACAAGATATTACCAAAATGGAAAAATATCTTAAACCTAGAAAATCTAGTTTAAGTAGTACTAAAGATATTGTAAAAAATAATTTGTCGGACAAGAAAAAAGAACTTAGTAGACAATCTAAATTTGAAAGCTTAAGAGAGCGTGTTGAAAAATATAGACTTACACAAACTAAAAAACTTATAAAACAGGGCATGGGGTTTGAGAAAGCTAGAAAAGAGGCTTTCAAAAGATCTTTAATGTCTGATAGAGACAAAATACGCCTTGAGTATAAAGAACTTGCAAAAGAATCAAAAGCAAAAAGTAAAATGTTAGCGACCTCTCAAGGAAAAGGACTTGTTGCCAAAATTGCAATAGGTAGTGCCCTAGGGAATATCATTAGCAACGCTATGAGTAAAGTTGGAGGAGGCCTTTTAGGTTTTGCTAAAAAATCGGTTGAAGAAGACACTAAAACAAAAAGAACACAACTTCTCAATAAAGCGTTTTATGATAATCCAGAAGAGAAAAAGAGTCTTTTGGGGGTTCTTGGCAGAATGAAAGGTTTTGAGCGCGATTTAGAAAAAGAAGAGTTTCTACATTAAGCAAGTGCCTTTAAGGGCACTCTAAGGGAGGACTTAGATAAGTTGAATTCAACTAATTTGAAAAACGCAGTAGAATTTGCAGCTATGCTTAAATCCAGTGGTGCTATGAGCAGTGAAGATGCTGTAAAAGCTGTTAATAGTATTCTTGGGGGCGAAGGAAATGAGCTTTTTGATCTACTAAAAAAATCAAAGGTTGGCGATAAATACATAGAAGATGCCAAAATGGCTTGGCAAAGCGGGGCTGAAGTAGATCTAGAATCCAGAATTACCAAGATGATGGAAATGTTCAAGGATTTTAAATCTTTTAGCCTTACAAAAGAAGCCAATACTACTGAGGGTATTCAGAGTAATTTGGCCTCAGCTGAGCAAACTCTTTCAGACATGACCACTACTGTTTTAGAGCCATTACTTAAATTCATTAAAATGCTCACTAATTACTTTAACGGCTTTAACGTTTCAAACACACGTTGTTGAAACTTTTTTTAAAGGACTAAAAAGTCTTTTTGCAAGTTGCCATATGTTGGTTGGGCTTTTGAAGACAATTCTCCTCCTAATCCACCTAAACCCAATCCAATAAATAGGGAAAATTCAGATGATATTAACAACGCCCCATAATTTTTATAAAAAAATAATTGCTTATGAAGAATAATAATAAAGATATTCTCAATAAATCTAGCAATAAAGAAATGTCGCCTGGAGAGATTTTTCAATTAGTAAAAGATGTAACAACTCAAATATTTTCTCTTTTTGGAGCAGACAACTTTTTAGTGCTATTCCCAAGACTTGACCTTAGAGGTTTTGGATATGTTCCTCAATTGTTTTTTATAAAACCAAAAACTGAGCTTATAACGCGAACTTACAATACTAGTTGCTCTAAAAGACCGATTATCAACTATTATAATAGAAAAGCAGAATATGTAAGCTACAATCCCGTAATGACCGGTGAACATATCTCATTAAACGGAGGAGTACTTACATCCTTATATAAGGAAATGCTTTCTCCACTCAAAATGACTGCTTTTGGCAATTCTATGCTACGCTTTGACGCTCATCTAGTAAAAGAACAATTAGCAAACAGACTGCAAGCTCAAGTTCCTTTTAGTGTATATAGTCCAACTTTTGGCCTTAAAGAGTTGACCATAATTACAAGCTTTCTTTTAAGGATACTCCTTGGATTGATGAGGTTGAGGTTAGCCTATCAATGGAAATAGTAAAAACATTTGTATTAGAAAAATATAAAGGATAGTAAATGCTGCTACTACAATATGATTTTAAAATTGAGTTCTACAATGTAGATAAATCAAAAAAATCAATTGATGGGATTCCTTTTCCCGAAGAAATTCCTAAAATTATTATAAATACACAAGATGGAATTCATGTTGATATTTCCATATCCAACGTGTATTCAAATATTCATACTATAAGTTCCAAACAAGCAAAAGTTATACTTTGGAACTTACCCTTAAACTTCACCGACCATATTAAATTCGGAGATATAGTAAAAATACATTATAAGAAATTTGCTCATGAAAAAAATTTTGATTTCATAATGGCGGGAACTTTAGGGCCCCCAATGAGCACTGATTATCCCGGTGAAGATTTTAGTGTAGAGCTTGATGTTCGTTTATTAACTAAAAGCAACTTCTTCAATCGCAAATTAGAGAACAAAAACTTCAAAGGCAAGACGGTGCAAGAAGCAATAGAATCTGTATTTCCCAATCGCAATATCCTTAATATGGATGAAAAAGAACGTCTTAAAATCACTGACAAAGATATTTATGCCTCAACGCCAAAAGAGTTTATTGACAAAATAAAAGGGAAATATGTTCATAACGTAATAGCCGATATTGGTACTGGCTTAAGGGGATATGAATGCTATCTGATATTTACTAATTATAAAAAAGGGGAAAAAATGTTCACTACGAGGCATTAGAAGATTATGGCCTTGAGTTTATCCCACAACAAGAAATTACTTTGGGCACCACACTCAAAATAAATCTTATTTTTTGGAACGCCAAAACATTTTATACACATAAGTTAAACGTTGGCGATAAAGTTTCATTTATTGATGGATTAGGTAAAATGATAAAAACCACCATAAAAGAAACAAGCGCAAGGCTTAGCAACACAGGAGAATGTTCATTAATACTTAAGTTAGAAGATGATTCTAATAAAACACGTAAAAAGTAAGGGGACTAGAATGAGCGAAGACTATGAAATTTACAGAATGAATCAACGCCTTTATGGCCAGGCATTGGCTCAAGAAGACATAAAAAATTGGATTTATTCAAACATTTTCATAATTAAAATTGGTGTAGTAAAATCTTTCAAAAAAGAACCTCAAGAATCCGTAGTTACAATACCCGAATTTGAAGATTTAGAAGTTCACACAAAAAATATATCTAATATCAGCTTAAAACTATCAAAAGGTGATGCTGTTTTACTACTCCAATCAAGCGTTAATATTTTTGATAAAAATAACGATATTCATTTTGACAAAAATCATTTTTATATACTTAGTGCAATTAGCCCAAAGACTTTAAATCTAATATCTGATACTGTTAAAATCAAAACAAATACAATTGAAATAGCTAACCAAACAACCAGCTTAAAAAAAATTTTAGACAATATTGTAAGTGCTATTAACGGTATAACTATAATAGGAGACTCAACTATTAACTATGCAAGCCTAAGAGCTGCAACTTCTAGAATTACTGCTGATATTAATAGTTTGTTTAAGTAATTTTTGCTAAATATGGTATAATTACTAGTATGGATTTAAAATTAGGAAATAATTTTGAATTGGTATTTAATAATGATATATCGCTTGTTAATGGAATTGACGAACAAAAACAAAAATTGTTTATATTCCTAAAAACCTTAAAGGGGAGCCTAAGTTATGCTCCTAATTGGGGACTGGACTACTTTTTACTTTTAAAACTGTTAAAAATTAACAATCTTCACGCTGTAAAAAATTATTTTCACGAAATATCTAAAGAACTTAACTTAGATTTAATAAACATTTCAACTACTATACAAGCCCACAAAGTGCATATATCCTTTTTTTTCTCTGGCGATGTTTTGAATATGGAGTTTAATTTATGAGCATGGTTTTTGATTCTGATTTTGGCATTTTAAAACGTACAATTAAAGATATCGTAAGATCGAAAAGAGAATATTTGCGTGTAAATTATGGTATTAATATTGATGATAATCAAAGCTCAATTTACAACATTATTACATCTTCTTTAGCATTAATTGAAGAAGATGTAATTAATGAGCTTAATCTCTTTTTTTCTAAAATGAGGCCGGGTGGTACCTATTGGACTGCTATTGAAGACCACATTTCTTCCAAAAGCACAACTTACAGTGCAGTTAAATCCGCTTTACCTAATCTTGATGGGGTTGAGCACACTAATATCAAAAGTTCAGCTGGAAAAGCCAATATATATCTAATTTTAAAAGAAGATTTATTAGACACTAGTAAAACTAATATTAGCAATTCTAAATTTAAAGCAAAACTTTGGGAAACATTATATCTAACAACTCCTAGTGGTACTTTGCTTGAGGGAAGTATAGAAATTGATGGTCTCAATTCAACTGAACAACGTAAATCCTATAAAATATCCCTCGGAAAAAGAAAATATGTTTATATGAAAGTAAAGTACAAACTTGATCTTAAAAACTATCTTTACTTAAACATAGACTCTCAAATTAGAAATATATATTCTAGAATTATTTCAAATAACTATTCTGATATGGGGATTAGCTTTGAATATCAAGACTTTTTTGCTCCTGTTAATGAAGTAAAAGGGATTAAGTCTATAGAAATTAAAGCTTGCGCTAAAGATGCAGATACCGAAAACATTTCAAGCATTACTGAAAGCGATTTTAAAAAAAATGAAGATATTGCCATTGATGATGATACACTACTACTTTTTAATATAACGGATCGCTTGCTTATTGACATTGATAGTTGATAAATATGAAAATACCCATTTTTTTCAAAGACACTGAAATTCATAAGTTTATACTTACAGAAAATGAATATGCACAAAAACTGCTTAATGAGCTTAAGGCCCTCAATTCTAACTTTATCTCCATTGATGCAAAAGAAAATATAAAATCAAGATATATTGCTATATGGATATCTCAAGTCTTATCAATTTTCTATGCACAAACTCAAACTTTAAAAAGCATTACAAGCAATATTAATGGTGTTATTTTTGCTTTACGTCATATTGGTACTGATGAATCATTTAGACTGATTTTTAAAGCGTTTTTGAATGTGGATATTGCAGTTACTACACCCCAGGCTGGTGTTATTAATATCTCACTAAAAGGGGCAATAAGAACAAATTTACTACATTTATTTCTTCAAACACTGCAAAAGGCAAAAGGCCTAAAAAAATACTCATTAGAAAAAAGAAACCTGGATACTCTGCTTCCAAAAAAGCGTTAGTATTTAACTCCCTTCCTAAGGGGTATGACCATTCAATTTACGCCTTTATCAAAAGGATTATTCCCATAGGTAGAGTACTAAAAATTAATGATAAAGATGGTACAAATATTATCACTTTTAACAACTAGGAGGCTTAATGTCTGAAGAAGAAAAATTACTAATTGATGAAGAAGAAACGGTTCAAATTAAAGACTTAAATAGAGTAAGTGATGTTAAAAACACTGATCTTTTACTACTTGATGATGGAGTTGCAAGCAGCAACGCCATTACTTATGAAAACTTTTTAAAAACAACTAAAGATAAGACATTTAAAGGTGAAGGACTAAGCTATTTTAAAGAGATGATTAAATCTACAATTGCTGAGGAGCTCGCAGCTGATACAAGTTTTGTAAAAAAAATTTACAATAAAATAATAAACAAGCTAATTAATAATGATACTACTAATATCTCCAACCTTTTTAGCAAAATTAAATCATAACTTACAAATAGTATAACTTCGGCGACGCTATCTAGATATGATAATCTTTTAACAATGTCTTCAAACACTATTCAAAAAACTCCCGTTCCAAAACAATTACTTGGAGTACCATTCGATTTTTCCTATGGGAGCAAACCTACAGGAACTATGCTTTATCCGCATGAATATAAGAATAAAAGAATAGTTATTAATATGGAAGACAATGATACTGTAACTCTTTATTTTTACAAAAGTGACGATGATAATCCTATTTACCTTGATATTGAGATTGACATAACACACAATTATAGCAGAACAAATAAAAGATTATATCTAAAGTATTCCAATGAATCTCAAGGAAATCTGGTTTATCAGCATACTAACGCCCCCAGCCAACAGCGCATGAGAATTCCTATATATAAAGGATGGTATATCCAAAAACAATCCTACTTAACAGGAAGCCAGGTTCCATATCTTTTAAAACTGTAAACTTTTTTAGCAAAAATTAAGGTTTTGGTATATAATATACATATAAAAATAAAAAATTAAAATCGAGGATTAAAAAATGGATACTATTAAAATAACTGAACTTCTTATCAATTTAAACGAAATTAAACTTATAGCCGTAATGATTTCGTAACAGTACTAGTTCTAGGAGTGTTAATTCTTCTAAAGCCTTTACTAAAAGACATATTATCTATACTAATAAGCAAGCTTTTTAAAAATGGTAATGGCAATAATCATATTAAAAAATGAGATTAAATGATGAAATTATCTAAGGATAATCTTGAATTCGGACTTACATCTATATCAAAACTTATTGACATATTTTCTAAATTTGAGGATGAATTTGATCCTATTGCACATAAAGGATTTTCTTTGATTTATGAACTATATACCCATTACACATTAATCTATAAAGAAAATATGTAAAGGATTGATAATGCATTAAGTCCAACAATAGCTAAAACACTAGCTCCAATAAATGAAAAAATCAATGCATTAATTGATCTGGTTAATTCTAACGAAAAAAATCTAAAAATATCTAATAATCTAAAATTCAACCTAGAAGGAAAACCCATCTACCAAGAGGAAATAAATAATGCAAAATAACACTATCGGTTTGGGACTTGATTTACTATCCAGCTTAACCAACATAGCTAAAACTAATACAAACATAGATCATAATTACATCAATACTTTTAGCAAAGTAATAGATTTTTTCTACAAAACATATATTGGAACACTAAAATCTATGGAAACAGCCGAATCAATGAAAATATTTGAAGAAATACAAGACATTTTAAAATACAATATTGAAATAATAGAGGCTATTTCTAGTGATAAAAATAAAAAAATTATCACTTCACTTAAAGCAACACGTAACAAAATTATGAAAGAATATATCAAAATACTTAAAAGAGGTGAAAATGCTTAAAAGATTGCATTGTCTACTAATTGCTTTGCTACTATGTTGCACCACTATTGCCAACCTACCAGAAGAGCCAAAACCGCCAATTATTCCAACACTAAAATCTTTAGCTAAATATGAAACACAACTTTCAGAGTATGTTATTTACCTAGTAACATTTTTAGCTAAAACAAAAGTTAAAGTTAATGATCTAAATTATCCAGAATATCCTTATCCAGACTTATCAACACTAAAAGACGAACACTCCATAACTGCGGTAAGACATAATATCAACATATATTTAGAGTACATTAAAAAAACAAAACCAATAGCGGGAAAAGTCTATAATAAATATTCCCAGTTAAAAATGTAAATTACAAAAAGGTTTTTCTTGCAAGAAATTCTATTTTACATATAAAAATCTCTAAAGCCAATTAATCTAAAATAGTGTATAATATGACTATAAGGGAAAATTTTATGGAAACAGTGTCAACAAATATTGCAAGTGTAACTCAAGAACAAATATATAAAGAATTTATTAGACTGGGCATGGAACAACTAATAGCACAAGATTTATCTAAAAGATATTATCACAATGAGCTAACATATAGAGATTTAGAAAATTTAGAAAAACAATTTGATATAAAATTTGATAATCTTGTTTCTAAAATAGATAATGCCAAAAGTGAACTTAATACCAAGATAGATAATGTAGAAAAGAATTTACAAAAGGATATATCTAATTTAGACATCAAGATTGATGCCGTAGAGAAGAATTTACATGTTAAGATTGATGCTATTAAAAGCGAACTTAATACTAAGATTGACAATGTGGAAAAGAATTTACAAAAAGATATATCTAATTTAGATACTAAGATTGATAATGTAGAGAAGAATTTAAATGCCAAAATAGATACTGTAGAAAAGAATTTAAACACTAAAATAGACAATGTTGAAAAGAATTTAATGTCTCTTTCAGAAATGCTTAAATGGGTATTGGGAATCATGGGAGCAATGTCTATCACAATGATAGCGGGGCTAATATTTGCTTTCATTTCTAAATAGCTACTACCTCACTTAAAGAATATCAATTCAAATAATAATTGTTTATCCAATATTTAGTATTAATAATTGATTAAGTGAATATTAATAATAAAAAAAGGAATAACAATGAAAATTATCAACATATTATTTTGTTTATTTTTACTAATGCTAAACGGCTGTAATTCTAATGATACTAATACTAACCAAACAAAAAGTAGACAAAAACGTGATTTAACCCAAAAAGAAGAAGTACAACAAGAAAAACCAAAATCTAAAGAAGACCTGCTTAGAGAAAAGCTATCTGAAGACCAAAAAACACATCTTGACTGGTTAAAAGCCGCTTTAACTGATGCTGGAGAATTTGATAAATTTTTAGGATATGGTGAAGATAAAATAAAATCTGCACTTGATCATATAAAAAGTGAGCTTACTAGCTGTACTGGAGATAATGCAGAAAATCAAAAAACCACTTTCAAAGAGATAGTTAAAGGTGCCCTTAAAGGGGGTATAGATAATTTTGAAAATACTGCAAGTAGTACGTGCAAAAATTCATAATATATAGCAGCCCCCAAATAGGGGGCTTTAATATTGCTATGCTGCAAATATATAATTAAATTGTCTTTCTTTTTTCAACATGCAAAAGAATTTTAATACTTTTGTTTTATAAACATCCCGATTATCAGACATAAATACTTTAAGCTTATTTAGATCATCAAATCTATTAGTTTTATTGAAATATTTTTTTAGAATATTTACCCAATATTCTATACTCTTAAGTTCAGCATTCTTTTCAAAAAGATCTTCTAAAGCATCATCATTATCAGTACATAATGTCCGAATAAGAGCATTTATATTATTTTTTTCTTCACCTTCATTTACCCAATTTTTTATATTAAACAGTGCGTCTCTAAAAATTTCATAGCAATAAGCCTTGCCAGATTTCAAGTTTTTATTAAAGCTGTTTAGTTGATTTTTTTCTTGATTTATGTCCCTTTTTTGTTCTTGCTTTTGATTAACACCAACTTGCTTGTTAGACATAGAATTTACGTTTTCATAATTATTGTAAAAAGTAATAGCTGATCCAACCAGTTGTGGTACTGTATTTACAACATTTTTAGACCCGCTTTCATTGTTCCATTGTAAGTTTTCTGTAAGCATTGGTGTATCAAAAGAAAATTCATATCCAGTACTTGTACTGTAAAATGTGGTCCTAATAACATGCTCTTTTTGACCATCTACAAATTTAGATATTGGATATTGCTCAAAATCAAGCTCTAAATTGTGCTTATAAATAACGTTTTCAATTTCTTCTACTATTTCATTGAAATTCTGATATTTGTATCCATATCCTTTAAGACTTTTATCAATCCCTGGTAAATTCATTTTTAGGGTTTTCATATCTTTTCTGAAGCTTATTTTTGCTTGAATATTATTTTGTATTTCTTGATTATTATTGTTTGAAAGATTTTCCATCTTTTTACTCCTGTTTTGAATTAATAAATATAAGTATTTAGCAAAAACTATTTTTGCTAACTTTTTTACAAAAATTTTTACAAAAAAATAGGGCTTAGCTAAATTCTCTATTGTCTACTAAAGAAATTAGTTAAGCCCGTGCTAAAAATTTTTTTGCAAATTCAAAACAGGTAGTTAAAACTGAAAAATGTTCAAATAACTACGCTGTTTGTAGTGTAGCCCAATTTTAAATTAAAATCAATTTGTATTTTTACTAAATTATAAAAAGTATATTAATTTAACAAAATTAACAATTAAAATTTAATATTTTTTTAGAAAAGTATTTACTTTTAAATCAAAATTTTGCATAATTAATATTAATTATTAATAATTCAAAACAGGAGAAAAAACATGGAAGGTTTTTCAAATACCACAAAAAGTACAACTTGTCGCAACAAACACCAACATAAATTAATATCTCTTACTTCAACACTAGATTATCTAAACAAAAAAGATAAGAAATACACGCAACAAAACATACTTTATTACTTTAATGAAAATCTAAAAAGAAATGGTCTAGCTCCCACTACGTTAAGAACAATGCAAAACTATCTTTACAAATTAGAAAAAGTATTAAAAGTTACAACTAATTACTACCAACACTTAGGAGTAAATTGTGGAACTGAAATTTACTATAAACTAAAGTATCCTAAAAAAGAGTGTTACCAGAAAATCAACAAGTACTTTAAAGAACGAAAAAACTCTAGATTTAGATCTAGAGTCAATAACCATTTTAAAGACAATGTTTCCAAAAATAGTAGTGTAAATTCAGTGGGGTGTTTAAGTAATAAAAATAATATAAAAGAAGAAAAAAAGATTAAAGAAATAGAAAAATATCAACTAAGAAATTATTTCAATAATTGTAACTTTAAAACAGCAGCTGCTCTTTCTATTTTGTATTTAAATACTGATAAAGATACGAAGATTGAGGCAATAAATATCTTAAAACAAAATGAAATTGCCCTAATAAAAAAATTCAATATAAAAAAATCTTGCATGAAAGAAAAACAAAAAAAATTAAAAGAAATTCTATACAACACTAGGAAAGAATTAGAAGAAAACGGGTACAATCCCAAACAATTAGAAATAAATTTACAAAAAGTATACGAAAATTACAAATATAAGCCCCATTTTATTATTGAAAATTATAAATATAGCGATTTAAACAATATAAAGCGTAAATTAGAAAAGTCGATTGAAATAAAAAAAGAAAATTCTCAACAAAATTATCAAAATTTAAAGGAAAATATTTTCAATATCCTTATTGAACAACTAAAAAAAGAAACAAATATTGAAATTCTAAAGCCAATTATTAAAAAATATTTGAATAACCAAAAGAAAATAGAATACAATAAAGTATTTGGTATATATAATCTTGAATTATCAGAAATAATAAAAAATGAAAAAAATTCTTTAACCACAGAAGAATTTAGCATAAAGGCCGTATGAGGATTTAACATGGAAAATGCACCAGAACCTATTGAAACTGTAAAAAAAGGCAAATGTAAAGTTGAATGCCAAAATAAAGAACGTTTTATTTTGATTGAAAAAGAAAATGGTAAAGCAATGTACCATACAAAAATAATGATGGACATTTACAAATTTGGAGTATATGAGAAAAAACACGAATTTAGATTATCATTGAGGGCCTTATTTAATGGAGAAAGAATTGTTGAAGAAACTCATTTATACCCAATTAAAGAAGGAGATAAGTTCATTGGTATTTTTTATGGTTATAGAAAGCCGATTAAAAAGCCGTTAATAAAGTATCAAATAAATGGGACTAGAAAAGCATATGCATTAGCAAGGGCATATTATATGGAATTTAGATTTAAAGCCGGGAGTGTTTTTTGCTATTTTAAGGGGCTATATCGTTTATTAGATAAAAAAAGAACAAATAATCACTACAACAAAGTTTTATTTAGTATGTTTACAGATTTAGAACAACAAGTATATAAATTTTATGGGAAAAAATATCCGGAACAAGGACCGTTAATAAAATGGATAATAAAAAACCTAAAATAATAACAATTGCGTCAATCAAGGGCGGTGTTGGTAAAAGCACAAGTGCAATTATATTTGCAAATTTGCTGGCCCAAAAATATAAAGTATTATTAATAGATATAGATACGCAAGCCTCTACTACTAGTTATTTTTATAAAGAAATTGCAAGTCAAAAGATTAATATTGTAAGCAAAAATATATACAGAGTATTGAAAGAAAAATTAGATATAAATAATGCAATTATAAATATTAAAGACAATTTAGACTTAATACCAAGTTATTTAAATTTACATAAATTTTCAAGCGAGTTTATTCCCCTTAAAGAATTGAGATTAAAGGACAGCTTAATTTTTTTAAAACAGGATTATGATTACATAATAATAGATACTAATCCAAGTCTAGATTTTACTTTATCCAATGCTTTAATGACTAGTAATTGTATAATAGTTCCAATGACAGCAGAAAAATGGGCAGTAGAAAGTTTGGATCTATTAGAATTTTATATAAAAAAATTAAGAATAAAAATCCCAATTTTTATTCTTATAACAAGGTTTAAAAAAAATAATACGCATAAAGAGCTATTAAAACATGTTAGGTCCAAAAAAGGATTTTTAGGGATCGTGCATGAAAGAGAAGATTTAAATAGAAAAATTACTGGGAATGATGAATTTGATATGACTAAAGATTATATCGAAGAATACAAAGAAGCAGTATCAAAATTTTTTAATATGTATGAAAAATATATTATAAAGAATTGTTCAGTTCCTGAACAATTCTAAAGTAGAGGAGATTTTTTATGAAAATAGAATTAAACAAAAGAGTTTTATCAGAAGAAATAGATCCTGATATTGAAAAAAAAATTGTTACCAATGAAGATGCAATTATTCATTATAATGCCTTAAAGGATAGATTGAGAGCAAATTTTAGAAAAGAAATATTTCATAAAGTGGACAATATTAGAATTTTAAAAGAAATAAAAGATAACGAATACTATAAACTCGATGGATATAAAAGTTTTGATGCTTTTATTAAGAATTACAATATAGCAAAGACACAGGCTTATGCTTATTTAAAATTAGCAGCTGCTTTACAAGAGGGGATTCTTAAAGAAGATTATTTAATAGAAAATGGTATTCAAAATTCTCTTGAGCTAATACAAAATAAAGAAAGTTTAACATTCAAAAAATCAAAACAAAATCCAATAAAACCACTAAGATTTCAACTTAAAACTCAAGAAAGTTATGATTTTTACAAAAACAATGCTAAATTTACAAGTTTTATGATGCAGGATATTTTTGAAAATCAAAAAGATTGGATTAATAAGCTGTTAAAAAAGTATAAACAACTAAAAGGATAATATGGAGATTTTATGAATAGTTTGACTTACAGAACATACAATATAGAAAGTATAAAAAATGAGTTTTTAAAGATAGGATTTAGTGAAGAGGCAATAGATTTTGTTTTTCTGCATAATGATAATTACAACTTTGAATTTTTAAAAGAAAAATTAATTAATGTAGAAAAGAATTTACAAAAGGATATATCTAATTTAGACATTAAGATTGATACTGTAGAAAAGAATTTAAACACTAAAATAGACAATGTTGAAAAGAATTTAAATCTAAAAATGGATGGCTTGAATATCAAAATAGACAATGTAGAAAAGAGTTTAAATCAAAAACTTAGCATGGGTAACAGATTAGTACATTTTATGATAATAACAGCAGCAATTCTAGGGCCAATTTTGAATGCCCTATTTATGAAATATTTACAAGGTGGCAAATAATAATGTATTGTAAAATTTGATTTTTTAAAATGGTACATTATAATATTGATGAAGAGTATTATCAATTAACACTTAATTTTTGCTTTTTCATAAATTAGAACTTATTTGAATTTTTTAACAAGAGAATTTAAATAGGTTCTTTTATTTTAACAAATACAAATTGATTTTAATTCTAAATTAGAATATATTCAATGATTGAAAAGCTTATTTAAATTATTTTAATAAGCAAATTTGATTAAACCCTAACTTTATTAAAATAATTTCTGTAAAAAGTTGTCAAAAATAGTTTTTGTTATGTATACATATACATATACATATACATATACATATACATATGTATGTAAATAGCTAAAAAATTTTATTACTATCAAAACAATCCAATCAAGTTGGGTTTAGCTAAGTTCTTAGATAAGAGAATTTAAATAAACCCAACTATTTTTTTGTAAAAAAGTTGGCAAAAATAGTTTTTGATAAATACTTATATTTATTAATTCAAAACAGGAGTAAAAAGATGGAAAATCTTTCAAACAATAATAATCAAGAAATACAAAATAATATTCAAGGAGATCTCAAAATGATAAGTGTTAATCAACAAAGTTTTACTGGATGCGAAATATTTGAGGAAAAATCTTCTCCCATTAAAGAAAAAAGTAAATTAAGCAAAATAGGTAAAAAATTACCAGGAATAAGTAGTAAAGAGTGTTTTAGATTTGACCGCAATCAAGATTTTAGTCTTCAAAGAAACAAGCTAAATGAATACGGAGCTAGTGAAGTAGGCAATATTCTAATTGGTGGTGCGGGGCTGAAAGATTTAATGATAAACAGAGTGCTTAAATATTTTGATATGAGTCTACCTTTTGAAGAGAATTTATATATGCTCAAGGGCAAAGAGTTAGAGAATTTAGGATTTAGAGAATTTGTTAAAGCATGCGGTGATAATATTAATATTTTATATAAAAACAAATATGCCAATGGAGTTGATAAGTATAACTATTTTAAAAAAATAGGCAGTTCAGAAACTTTAGTTGGCTCAACAATTGATGGCTGGTTTATCAATAATAATGGCGATTTAGAACTATTAGAAATTAAAAGTAGCGACTCTAATTATATGAGTAGTGCTATTGCTGAGTACAATAAAAATGGCAATTTTTTAAGCAGTAAATATTTTTTCAAATATTATGTACAAGCACAAATACAGCTAGCATGCACTGGGCTTAAGTATTTTAATTTGTTCTTTTTAATAGATGCTGCACCAATTAACTGTAAGATTAAAAGAGATGAGGCCTTAATATCAAAAGTGTTTGAATTTGTTAATAAATGTGAATTAGAAATTATAAATTTGAAAAAAGATATTTATAGTAACCATAGAGAGGAATACTTAATGGCACATAATTTTAACGAGGATACGTTTATAAAACTTGTTGAAGATTTAGTAGAAAGGAGTGATTTTTATAGTTCTGGAGTTGAGTTTGATTGGGCAAGAGAATTTATAGTATATGTTGATTGTGCAGATCTTGAAATTAAGGATAATCAATCTGCTGAAAATCTTGCGTATGATTTAATGGAGATTGATGGTCTACAAAAAGAATTAAATAGAATCCAAAACGAAAATAAAAAAAGAGAAAAGCCCATTAAAGATAGGTTGAAGATGCTAATTTACAATATTACAAATACATATCCACTAATTGAGCAGTTAAATTATAAATTTGGAGAGTTTGTGTTTACTCTTGACCCTAAGAAAAGGGCAATATCAGATAGATTAAAGGGACTACTACCAACAAGTGGTACAGTATTTTTCCCTAGCAATATAGCATTTGCAAATAGTGTTAGTGTCCCCATGTGAATGGGTGCACTAAAAAATTAAAAAAATAAATTTAATATAGGAGGATTAATTAATGCTTATGAATAAAATAAAACAAGATAATAGAACTTTACGCCCAGAGATACAAAGGTGGGGCTGTTACTTTTTGTGTCTACATTATTATACAAGTCTATTTAAGAAACGTGAATTTAATGCTTATGAGATAAATGCAGCGTATTATAGATTTATAGGACTTGGATATATTAAGAGCAATTGTTTTATTATAAATCCATGTATGATACTTAATTACTACGGAATTAGAAGTAGTGTGAGATATGAGTCTTTAAATTATTTAGGTGCAGCCAATGAATTTGAAATAAGCGAAGTTAAAATTGACAAGGTTAATGGATATCACTTTATAGCAATAAAAAATAAAGAAATATTATATGATTCACTTGACTTGAAGCCTCGTGGAAAAATATTTAAAGTAACTTCAAAGCGTATATTTAAACTGAAATAGCTTTACTAAAGCTTAAGGCACTTTTTAGCACATTTATAAGCTTGAATTTTATTAGCAGAAGATAGGCCGTAGATATTATCAATTTCATTGGTTGAAGAATATTTCATAAGTTCTTTAATTTGAAAAGAATTGTAGCCGTTAGATTTCAAATTTGAAATAAATAAGTTTCGACACAAATGGAGAGATTTATTTACACGAAACCCCGACTTTTTAAGAAGATTTTTAAATTTATTAGAAATATGGATAATGCTAATTTGGTTGTCTTTAAACTTATGTTTGGATTTTTGAAAAAAATAAGTACGTCTTGTATCAAGATTTTTCTCATTAAAATGATTTTTGTGTGCTGTTTGGATAGCCTCGAACTCTTCTGAGTTGATAACAATTTCTCGAATGCAAGTGACATTTCTTTTTTTTGATACATTTACTTTTATGTTGTATAAAGTTTTTCCGGTTTTGCTTAAAAAAGTTGAAATATCTTGCATTTTTACTTTTTGCAGTTCGGCACCCCTGCACCCACTTATTGCAAGTAAATGTAAAAACCAGCCAGATATTGGATCAGTTTGTTTAAGAGTTTTGATGCATTTTCCAATTAGTTTGCTAATTTTTGGGGTCAAATAAAATTTAGGAGTTAGTTTTGAATTTTTTTTCTTACGTTTAGGTGAATTTTCTAGTGATTTAAGAATTTTATTTTCATTTTCTACTTTTTCATAGTTTTGAAAGAATTTGCGCATAAAATCTATGTTGAAATTATTTAAATTAAAATAATTATTAGTGTCCATAAAATCCTCTCCTTTGAGGAGTTACTTTTAAATTAAGTAAAAGCAATAAAAATTAATTAAAAATGTAATTTATATTTTATCAAAAATAAAAAATTTTAGTCAAATTTAGAGTGTTCTCATTGCATGCGAAATTTGGATTGTAGGGTGGCTGTGATAAACAGAAGTGTTAATTTTTAAGGGGTGGACTTAAGAAAGATAGAATACTTTAAGTGATATATAGCAAAGACTTTGAAATTTAATTTGTATGTGTTTTGTAGTCTTTTGTAATGAGCCGGGCATTTGCAATGGAGAGATTTTGGGGAGTTGGTTAAAATTACATTTGCGTTTTGTTAATATGTAATAGCTGAATGTAACAAAATTATATTATATATTTAAATCTTTAAAATATTGCAATTATTATGTATTGTGGTAAGATTAGAACTTATGGAGAGCGTTTATGAATAAGAAAATAAAAATATTTATTATTTGTACTATTGTTGTGCTGATAAGTTCTTGTAAGAATTATCATGTAAGTAGTAAAGATTTAAAACAAAATGTAAAAGAACAAATTAGGGGATTTTTAGATACAAAAGAAAGAATTGTTTCAGATGATCCAACAGTATATGAAGTAGCAGAAAAATTAAAAGAAGAAGAATTAAAGGGTAAAAAAGAAAATAAAGAAGATGTTAATTTAGAAAATAAAGAAAAAAAAGAAGATTCTAATAAGAATGATTTAAAAGATGATAAAGTATTAAAACCCGAGCTTGAGCCTATGGCTTTAAAAAACAAAGAACCAAAATTAGAAATAGCAGAAATATTAAAACCAGAATTACCCGAAATGCCAAAATTGCCAGTATCGGTGAAACCAGCAGTTAAAGAAAAAACAGAAGAAGAAAAAGCTAAAGATAGAGAGGCTGAAGATCTTAGAAGAAGAAGAAGAGAGAAATATGAAAAGGAAGAAAAAGCAAGATTAGAAAGACAAAAAGAAATAGAAGAAAGAAAGAAATTAAGAGAATCAGAATCAAGTGAAAATTTGCTTGAGGGAGTAACTAGAGTCAAAATTTCAACAGTCATAAAAAAGATAGACAAGATAATCAGTGATATTGATAGTATTAATCCAGAATCATTCTTTGAAGAAAGAAGTGAAGTATCTGGGAAAGAAGTTGAAGATAAAGTTACGGGCGCTGTTTATGATGATATTACTAGCACTAATTCAAGGGATAATTCTTTTTATTCTGAATTGGGCGACTACCTTGAAGAAGATGGACTTAAAAGTCTTCTTGACAAACTAGAAGAAGCTAGAACGGAATTAAGGGGTAAAATAAAAGAGGGCAAGGATAATAATGAAAAAAATAAAAATACTGTAATAATTAGTGATATTAAAGGAGATTTAGAAATATTAAAAGATTCTTTAAAAAAATTAAAAGAATATCTTCAAAGTAGTGGCAATAAAGAAGAAATTCAGAAAGTTGTAAAATGTTTAATTGATCCAGATAGTGATGATTGTATATAGTAAATGAAAAGAGTTTATTAAAAGATATTAAAGAATTCTCCATCTATAATTTCTATGGGATTTAGGTGGAGATGAATTTGTGAAGTAAGTTAAAATATAGAAACCAATAAATATAAACATATGTCAATAACTATTAGGGAATTAATAGTTTGTGTTAATAATTTATTAAGTTGCTTTACTATTTAGAGTAATAATTTGTCAATTTTGTTACTTTAGGAGCATGATCTTGAAAAAAGTTAAAAGATCTTTTGATGATTATGTTGCATACTTTAGAGAAGGGGCATTAAGTGATGGAGAAATAGCAGCTAAACTGGGAGTTTCTAGAGTAAATGTGTGGAGAATGAGACAAAAATGGGAAAGTGGAGAAACTTCTGTTAACGAGGATTCTAGAGTAACAATCAGTGAAGATACTTTTGAACACCTTTTATCACAAACCTTTAAACCAGAAGTTAACGCTAAGAAAGTTAGAATCGAATTGGATTTAGAGCGTGCTAATTTAGAATTAGGATTTATACGCGAATTTAAGCAATATTCTAGCTTTGAGCTTGCTAGTATGCTTTCTAAAATAGATGATTTAAGATTTAAAATTGATTCTTTATCTAAAGGATGTAATAAAAAAAATACAAAGTGTGTTAATGAAAATATTGAAACTTTGAAAAGCGAGCTTAATGACCTTATAAAGGAGTGTTCAATAAGAAAAATGGAGCTTTACTATGAATGTATGAGGAAACTTGCTGCTGTTCATGAAGCTGAAAGTAAAAGGAATTACAAAAGTAGCAAAGATCACAAGTGAACCTATATCAAACAAAACTTTTTACAATGCTACAAAAGCAATGCAAAAATCAGTTTGGAATTGACATATCTCAATTTGTAAAGCTAACAAATTCTTCAATTGATTTTGAGAAGTTTGAAGAAAAACAGTTAACTTTAAAGCAAAAGAATGTAATAAAAAGCATTCAAAAGAATAATGTAAAGAAAATTATAATTAGTGGTGGTATAGCTAGTGGCAAAACATATCTTGCATGTTATTTTTTTCTAAAAAGTTTAATTGAAAATAAAAAGTTATATTCTAGTGATACTAATAATTTTATTATTGGGAATTCCCAACGCTCAGTTGAAGTTAATGTTTTGGGACAATTTGAAAAGCTATGTAAACTTCTTAAAATTCCCTATGTTCCAAGACATACAAATAATTCCTATATTCTGATTGATTCACTACGTATTAATCTATATGGTGGAGATAAGGCAAGTGATTTTGAAAGATTTAGGGGAAGTAATTCAGCACTTATTTTTGTTAATGAGGCTACAACTTTACACAAGCAAACTTTAGAGGAAGTCTTAAAAAGACTAAGATGTGGGCAAGAAACTATTATTTTTGATACTAATCCTGATCATCCAGAACGCTATTTTAAAACCGATTATATTGATAATATAGCGACCTTTAAGACATATAATTTTACAACCTATGATAATGTTTTTCTTAGTAAAGGATTTATCGAAACTCAAGAAAAGCTATATAAAGATATAACAGTATATAAAGCAAGAGTTTTGCTAGGTGAATGGATAGCAAGCATGGATTCAATTTTTACACAAATAAATATTACTGAGGATTATGTGTTTACTAGCCCAATAGCATATTTAGATCCAGCATTTAGTATTGGAGGGGACAACACTGCTTTATGTGTTATGGAGAGAGTTGATGATAAGTATTATGCTTTTGTATTTCAAGATCAACGACCAGCTAATGACCCTTATATTATGAATATGGTAAAGACTGTTTTAGAAAATTTCAATGTACATACACTGTATTTAGAGGATAGAGACGATACAAAAGGTTCTGGTGGATTGACTCGTGAATATATGAGGCTTAGGAGCAATATGAGTCAATATTTTAGAATTGCTCCAGTTAAGCCAAAGTCTAATAAATTTAGTAGAATAACAACTTTAATTACGCCTTTTACTTACAAAAAACCTTACATTACAAAGTACAGTAGTTCTTCTGTATTTAATGATATTTATGCTTATAAAGGGGATAACAAAATCCATGATGATGCTCTTGACGCAATATCCGCTGCATATTTGATATTATCTTTAGGATATAAGGAAAGAAATGTTCATTTTGGTAATCAAAGATTTTTGTAAATTTTTTTGACAAAAATATTGGTTTTTGCTATCATATATATAATTTAATAAAGAGAATTGAAAAGTTGTGTGATTTAAGAAAAGCAAAACTAATAGACAAAATAAGTTCATTAGAACTTTACAAATATTCAATATTTTTTAGAAATTACATTGAAAATGTAGCAGAAGACTGTCTCAAGAACGGACTTGTTCTTGAGAGCGCTGACCGCAATGTTAGTGAGTTTGAACTTGCTAGGTTAAAGGTGCAACTTAAAAATGCTTTGCTTAATTGTATTATAAGCTACCGTTTCCATGGAATTGGATATATTTTAGTAAAAACTAAAGACAAACTATTAGATCTTGAAGAACCGGTTAATATAGAGCTACCTATTGGATTTGAATATCTTGATTATGAATTTATTAGGGATTTAGGAATTGATTTTGACCATATAACTTACAAAGTAAAAACCAATAATAAGGTCAATTCTTTAGATACCATTAAAATACACAAAAGTCGTCTCATAATATATGAAAACTTTGATTTTATATTAAAAAGATATGTTCCGTGTTATACAGAAAGTTTTTTGTTAGATATTTATTTATTTGAGAAAATATACGTTGAAATAGAAAAGCGTATTGAAAACCACAATTTTTTGTTTTACAAAGACGAATCTTTAGTTCAACTGCAAGATGCACTCTCTAGCGCAACAACTTCTTTAAGTGCTCTTACTAAGAGTAGTAATAATGATAAAGGAAGCGGAATTTTATCTTCTTTTTTGAGAAAGCAAAATTCAAACAATCATAATAAAGATATTTCTAATTTACGCAGTCTTAATGACTCATTAGCACATGAGCTTGTTAGGCTTAAAAGCAATCTTAATAATGAGGGAATGTTTTACACTGCTACTCCGAACGCTAGTTTGGTGGTTGTTAAGTATGACCTGACCTACTTAAAGGAGGCTTTGGCTTTAATTAAAGCCAAAATTGGTGCTGATACCAAAGAACCATTAACTAGAAGTTTTAACGAGCAGGCTAAAGGGCTTGGAAATGATGGTAAAGGTGATAGAAGCAATTATTATGATTTTTTAAAAGGCGTGCAAGAGCAAGTTGAGAATTCTTGCAACTTAAAGTTAACTAAATATTTTGGTCTTAATATGAGGTTTAATTCACTAGTTATGCTGAGTGAAGATCAAAAAGTAGAAAGAGATATAAAGTTGATTGAGCTTTACAGCAAATATAACGAGCTTATACAAAACAGCAGCTTTACTAATGGGGAGCTAGCTATTTTAAAAGAAAAATTATTCTCATTTTGAGAAAAGGAGTTAAAAAGTGATTGA
This sequence comes from [Borrelia] finlandensis, assembly GCF_030438365.2. Classification (NCBI taxonomy): domain Bacteria; kingdom Pseudomonadati; phylum Spirochaetota; class Spirochaetia; order Spirochaetales; family Borreliaceae; genus Borreliella; species [Borrelia] finlandensis. The sequence continues at coordinate 14,069 of NZ_CP179481.1, read as the reverse complement.
AAATGAAAAAAAAGAAGAAAAAAAAGTAATTGAGGTGCAAGTAAAAGAAGAGTCTCAAATTAAATCTGATACTAAGGTTATAGACATTGGTGAATTTGAAGAATATATGCGTCTTAAAGAGCAAGCAGACAATGTAAATCCCAAAGATACAAAACGTGATTTAAGTATAAATGAGCGAATAACAAAAGAACTTGCAGAAGTTGAAGAGCGAGAGCGTGTTGAAAAGCAATTATTGCTGGAGGCGTAGCGTATAAATGAAATTGATACACTTGCAAAAGCGCATCTTAGTAACCATTTTAATAAAGATGTGTTACTTGCAAAAGGATACACTCTAAAAGACATTATGCAGGATCAACGCAGAGAACTTGTTCGCAAGTTTGTCCCAATTAAGCAAATAAAAGCTATTGCTAAAGTATCAGATATAAGTCATATCGATGGAGAGATACTAGAGCAACTTGTTTCTTTAGCTAAAGTAAATATCAAGTTAAGAAAAAATGCTAATAGCAATTCTTCTTCTGTTGACTCTATTAGGGACAATATTATTGTTAAATCAGAAGAGAGAGCAAGCTTGCTTGATTCTAATTTTGCTCCAATTAATTTTACGGAGTTTGTACAAGCCATAAGTAATACTTATAGACAAAGACGGGCTCAATTTTATGAAAATCTAAAAAGACATAAAAGAACAAGTATTGCTTAAAGGAGTTTTTAATGAGTGATATCACAAAAATTAAAAAAGAGTTTGATGAAAAAGTTGTTGCAATTAAAGCATTAATGAAAAATCCCCAGCAAGATGCTGGGCTGCTTAGCAATTCTATCGAGTTTGGAGATAAAAATCTAATTTTTTCTAATTCTGATGGAGTTTGTACTAGCGGTAAAGATAAAATAGAAAATTATCCTGCTAAGGGATATCCGTATAAGCGTGGAGTCAAGCTTAGTTTTAGTGTGGATGGTACAACCAAACTTGAAGTTGAGGCTGTTGGTGAGGACGATTTATACGGAGTTTGCACCGATATAGATGAGTTTAGTGGTATGGCAACTGTAATTCCAATTACAAATAACTTCACAGGATATTTAACATTTAAGAAAAATGGACAAAATGGTGTGAATCCGGGTGATAAGTTGCATTTTAATGCACATGGAGAGCTTGAAAAGACTACAGGAGCTCAAAAATCTGTTAATGTCATAGCGCTTTCCAAAGTACATAAGTTGACTGAAGATTTATATATAGTGCTCGCTAGTGTTTTTGGAAATAGAGCTGTAAAATGGTAATTAAATTATGTCTTTAAAAGGCAAAGGGCAAGCTAAAGGCTCTGATTCTGATGATAATTTACAATTAGGCTTGGAAACAGAAGTTTCAATTGCTACTTCTAGAGCTAAGTGCCAAGCAAGACAAGCTGAAGATGGGTTACAAGGAAAAGATCCTTATTTTGATTCTGTTAAAGAACTTGACGATATTCTTTTGAAATTTAAAAAATATTCAAAATCAATGAGTTCGATTGAAAATAAGGTTTTTGATAATTCAAGTGCTTGTTTTAAATCAAAGAATGAGCGAGTTAATGCTTATGCTTTTGCATGTTCAAGTTTTACAGACAAAATAGAAGAGTATTTCTACGATCCAGAAAATGGTTTTCCATATAAGCGCGGTGTAAAGCTTGTTCCAAAAGAGAACTCTATATATGTTGAGGCTAGTGTGGATATTGATATGCATGGAATATGTGTAGATGTGTGTGAGTTTAATTGTATTGCTTATGTTTTACCAATTACTAATAACTTTGAAGGTTATCTTATTACAAGAAATCCAAATATAAAATCAGGTGAAATATTAGACATTAATAATGATGGGGTTATTATCAAGGCTGGCGGTGGACGTCCAACCATGATCAACGCTTATGCGCTATCTGATTCATTTACAATTAATTTTTTATCAGAAGATGAGGATTCAAAGCAAGCTCAGGCTATAAAGCCCAAAAAAGAATATTTTTCTATCAATTTGATAAAAGTTGCAATTTTTGGCAATAGGAGTCTTGAAAAAGAAGTATTTTCCCATGCTGTTGCAGGTTTAGGTGGGTAAAAGGAGGTAAGTTGATGGCAGATATAACACAATTAGTAAAAGAGTATCAAGAAAAAAGAAGTAAACTAGAAAAATTAATGAAAAATCCACAACACAATTCTAGTTTGCTTAGCAATTCAGTAGAGTTTAGAGACAAAAACGTACAATTTTTTGCTTTTGGAGGCACTAGAACTAGTAAATTTTATAAATTAGAAAATCATCCATTTTTAGGATATCCATACAAGCGCGGAGTTAAAAGAGTTATTCAAGAAGCACAAGAGAATCAAATTCACTACGAACCCCATGTTGAGGCTGGTGGTGGAGAAGACTTATATGGAATATGCATTGATATAGATGAATTTAGTAAAACAGCTACCATTGTTCCAATTACAAATAATTTTGAGGGCTACTTGGTAGCAAAAGATTCTTCGGTTAAAGCAAAAGACAAACTTGTTTTTAATAAAGACGGAGCTCTTGAAAAGGTTAATGGAGCACAACAAAATAGGGCAACTATTAATGCAATAGCATTGTCTGATGCAAAGCAAATTAGCAATGATGCTTGTTTGGTAAAAGTAGCTGTATTTGGAAATAAGGCTATAAGTAAAAATTAATAATATTTGGGAGGATTTAATATGGAATTATTTGATGAAAATTATTATGCAAAAGCCGTGGCTAATATTATAGGGGAAATTAAAGATCCTATAATGTATAAATGGTTTTTACCCGATCAAATTGAAGATGTTGATCTTCAAATGGGCTACCAAAGAACTGTAAAGTGGGACGCGTTTTTAAATGCTAATCCTACAACAATTGCTAATGAAGTTAATACTATCTCAACTATTGGATTTAGTTCTGAAGTGGTAAGGCTTAATTATTTAAAACTGCAATACAAGTTTAGACATTTAAAGCAGACATCTGAAAAATTTTACACTTCAGATTCGTATATTGGCGACATTAATAATAATTTATTGCCGCTTAATCAGGCCTATAAGCTTGCAAGCAGTGAAATTATCAAACTTATTAATCATTTTGTACTAACTGGAACTGTTTCAATTCAAAAAGATGGAAAAAATCAAAAACGACTACTTCCTAATATGTATGGACTACTTAATATGCCTCATCAAGCAAAAGAAGAAGTTCAAAATACTGATAAAGATAAGATGGATAAAATATTTGAAAAAATTGAGGCGGGACTTTCAAAGTTAGAACTAGGAGACGAATTTTCTACACCCATGATGGTAATAGTTGACCCTGCAACATCATTAAAATTGGTAAAACCATATTCGGCGAAGGGGCCAGCAATAAGCTGTGAAAAATGGGAGGATGTTTTAATTCAAACTATTAAGGCTATTAATAACAGAGAAGATGTTTACATTGAAACTTCAAACTTACTAAAACATCAAATACTCATTTATCCATTAAACCCGGCGCTTATTAAGTTTAAACCTAGTAAGTATATGTTGCCTACACCGAATGAACAAGTGGATAAAGACTCAACTGATATTGCGCATTCATACATTGATTTTGTTTTGGGCGGGCTACTTGCTACTAAAAATACTATTTTGCAAGTCCACATTAAACAAGCTTAAATAAATAAGGTAAGTGAAAATGAGCGAACAAAAAGACTTGCAAACACAAGTTCAAAATGAAGAAGAACTTTTAGCAACAAAACTTCATTCTGAAGTGTTATTGCTATTAGGTATAGACGAATTTGCACTAAATAGGCAAAATTTTCTACTTCATTTATCTTTACTTCAAGCTATTCTAGTGACTTGTGGTATTGATACTGGTTCGCTGACATATGAACAAATATTTTTGCTTACCTTTTACCATATGGGCTGTCAATTAAGAAAACAAGGAATTGTTCGAGAATTTGAATTTGAAAGGATCAAAAAAGAGAAGTTTAATGAACTTGAACTTGATTATTATCCTAGTAATAGTGGAGATGAAGAAAGTGGTGGAGATAATTGTAGATCAAATAATAACTTTTGCTCACAACTTGATGCATTTTTAGAGAAACTAAAAAGAGAAACTTCAACTCCATCTTGTGTGGAAGTTGTCTAGTGAATGGTGTTAGAAAAAGACTATCAGATATGTCTTTTCGTATGATTAACGCCTTTAAGGACCCCAGCCCCTTAAGGTTTTATAAAGGCAATGGTGTAAAACTTGAAAATGACGATTCTTATCAAAGAATATTTGACAAGAATAAATACACTGAATTTATCGGAATTATTATTGATATAAAACCACAAGAACTTGCGATGCTTTATGACTCCAATATATCTGATATTAGGGGGCATTCTAAGCTATACACATATCAAGACCTTGACTATGAACTAAAAGACCGAATATCAATTGCAGATTCAGTTTACTTTGAAATATTTAGCATTGATTCTTCAATCAGATACTTCACATTAGTTTTAAAGGAATTTGTATGGACGAACTAGAATTTAAAATTGAATTAGAAATTGGTTGGTTCGGGGGGCGTTCTAATATTGCTAGAATGCACGAAAAGGGAAGTAGTAATTTACCAGCAAGAAAACATTTAACCAAAATTGCTAGTAGTACTGAGTTTAGAGAATATATCAACAATAGCTATATAAATTCTAAGTTTAATCTTGCTCCTCAATTAGGAATGCACGCTATTGGACAAGCTTTTATAAGGTACTATGAAAATTACCTACTATCAGCACAAGTTACTCCAGTCTTAAAGGCTAATACAATTACAAGCAAGTTAAAAAAGGGTAGTAACACTGCATCAATTCCACTTGTTGATACATCTAAAATGTTATCAGAGATTACTTATAAGGTAACACTTGAATGACTATTACTTTAGACATGATATTAAATCATTTAATTTTAATATTTAAAGGCTTTAAGACCTATGCAACTGAAAATAATTTTGAGCGCGATATAATAAATACTTACAATAATCCATACCTTTCAAAAATTACAACTATTAGCCCCAATATAATAGCATTGAAATTCGATGGCACAGAAAATCTATTTGACCAAAACTCTAAAACTGGTACATTCTATGAAAATGCTTTGGAATTTAGTGTATATTTTCAAATATATATTATTGCAATAGTGTTAAACGCTAAAGATTTTGACGCCAATTCACGTATGCTAATACTTTATGGTATGCTTAGCGATTTTCTGCATAATAAATCCCATAAATATATTCTACCAAGTCTACAACCCAAATATTTAAATAAAATTAACTTTTACATTTACCCAACATCTAATATGCAAACAGTTGGACTAATTAATTTAGGCACAAAATATAGCAACCATGCATACAGTGTATCTGTAGCATTCAATGCCAGTGTAAAAGCAATCGAAATTTTAAAGGAGGAATACCAAATTGCCGCAAGATACAATTAGTATAAGTTTAGTTGACTCTAGAATTCACGTTAGCAGACCCAATTACTATAATCCAATTTTAGTTTACAAAACAGCTAAAATTAAAATTAATAAAGATAATACTAACTTTAAAATATTGAATTTAACTGTTAATAACTATGAACAACAAATTGAAACTTTAGAAAAAGATAATGGAAATGGAGAACCGCAGTTTGGAAAAGAAAAAACACTATTAAAAACCGCAATGTCTGATTTTTTTAATTCAAGTGCAGAATCATTAAAATCGGCTGTTCTTTTTATTTATAAGGATAAGCCCGAAGAACTAAAAAAATATCTCAAAGTACACAGGCACTCCTTTGTTGTACTTATTAATACTGAAGGGGATAATTCAGACGATGGACTTAAAGTTTACAAGGAAGACTATGATAAGTTCAAAATGCCCTCAACTTTTTTTGTATTCTCAACTAAAGAAGATTCAATAAAAGAACTATTTAATAATAAGGGCAATACTGAAAAAGCAAGAAACATTGTTGTTTATAGCAACAATAAAGACAATTTACACCTTAAATTTGTAAGTCAATATTTACATCAAGCAAGTATTTCTCATTCTGTAAATCCTTATGGTATGCCACTGGCTGTTACACCACTTGTTGACGACACCGTAATTGGAAAGTTAAGAACTGCAAATATTAACTTTTACTCACTTCTTAATGAAACTGGTCTTGATGGTATGCCTGCCTTTAAAGAGGGTGTTGATCTTGCTGGAAGTTCAATAGACGAGCTTTTCACTTATCATTATATAAAAAATGAAGCGATTATTGAGCTTATCAGAATTTGGAATAAAAACAATAGACAAAACAGCAAATTATCTGCACTGCAACTTAGTGGCGCTAGAGACAATGCATATACTTCAGCAATTGAATGTCTTCTTAAAAGGTTTATCGACAGGGGACTGATTATAGAGTATAAAAACTTAAACCTTATCCTTTCTCCTACACCACAACTTAAATTAGAACTTAGTGTGAATATTACTTATAACTTTAGCATTAATGCTGTTGCTTTAGTAATTACTACTCAAGATATAGTTGATTATCAAAATAGGTTAAGCGCATAAGGAGTGTAAAATAATGCAATTTTATGATTTAAGAGAAGTTTATTTTTCAATAGGCAGTAGACAACTACATAGTGGCAAGTTAGAGCTTACAAGTGAACCCACAACAAGAGCAGTGGTTAGTAGTGAAGATAAAGGTATGCCCGTAATAAGCTTAAGAGATCCCAAAACGATAACTTATATTTTCAATATTGAAGTTACACTGGGTAGCCATGACTACATTTTGTTAACCGAAATCTCGGACGAACAGTTTTACAACATGGACGTGAGTAAATACGATAAAATGCTTGATTTAGTATTTAATGATAGAATTGCTACCAAAATGATTTCTAATTATGCAATTTTTACTGAGGAACCAGCAAGAAATTATTCTGCAGAAGCTGAAAAAGTTACTTTTGAAATTAGAGCTATTAATTGCCAAAAAACTAAACCAAATAGAACTTAAAAGGAGAATCTTATTATGATCATGAGATATAAAATGAAAATTTTAACTAAAAACAAAACCTATGAATATCCACTTAGAGTGCTTCCAGTCTATGAATGGGATAAAGTTCTAGGATTTAATCAAAGTGACGCTGTTTTTAAGCTTAATGAGGTTAAATACTTAAGAGAAATCACAAGCTTAATGATAAGTCCAAAATTTTTAGACGAATTCTATGTGATTTTGGATCAAAATAGAGAATTTATTTCCTATTACAAAGATTATCTTGTTGCAATAATTTACACTGCACAATTTAATACTTTTCACATAGACAATGATCTAAAAAACCCCGTTTTAGTATATTTGAGTGAATATGAAAATAATGTTGGTGATTTTGTTACTTTTGAATACATAGATGAAAATTTTGATTATGAAAAAGTAGCCACTTCGCTTACATTAATTACATCAAATTCTAATGAACTGGTTGCTGAATGAGCAAAATAAATAGAGATATTGATAAAGCTATTACAAGTCTTAATGAGACTAGAAAAAAATATTTTAACTTGCTTGACGAGATAAAGAACGACAAATACTATTTTCCAGTAATCATGCATATTTGCTCATACGATTCGGTAAAGAAATTGCCTTATGACGAGCTTTTAGAGGTTAATAGACTTGCTGAAATTAAATTAGAAAAAGAATTGTATGAATTAATTCTAAGTAAATGAGGGCTTAGTGAGCGACAAATTCACCATTAAATTTAAGGGGATTCTTGATCATGCTGCAACAAAAAAGGCTATCGAACAAGATATTACCAAAATGGAAAAATATCTTAAACCTAGAAAATCTAGTTTAAGTAGTACTAAAGATATTGTAAAAAATAATTTGTCGGACAAGAAAAAAGAACTTAGTAGACAATCTAAATTTGAAAGCTTAAGAGAGCGTGTTGAAAAATATAGACTTGCACAAACTAAAAATCTTATAAAACAGGGCATGGGGTTTGAGAAAGCTAGAAAAGAGGCTTTCAAAAGATCTTTAATGTCTGATAGAGACAAAAGACGCCTTGAGTATAAAGAACTTGCAAAAGAATCAAAAGCAAAAAGTAAAATGTTAGCGGCCTCTCAAGGAAAAGGACTTGTTGCCAAAATTGCAATAGGTAGTGCCCTAGGGAATATCATTAGCAACGCTATGAGTAAAGTTGGAGGAGGCCTTTTAGGGTTTGCTAAAAAAGCGGTTGAAGAAGACACCAAAACAAAAAGAACACAACTTCTTAATAAAGCGTTTTATGATAATCCAGAAAAGAAAAAGAGTCTTTTGGGGGTTCTTGGCAGAATGAAAGGTTTTGAGCGCGATTTAGAAAAAGAAAAGTTTCTACATCAAGCAAGTGCCTTTAAGGGCACTCTAAGGGACTTAGATAAGTTGAATTCAACTAATTTGAAAAACGCAGTAGAATTTGCAGCTATGCTTAAATCCAGTGGTGCTATGAGCAGTGAAGATGCTGTAAAAGCTGTTAATAGTATTCTTGGGGGCGAAGGAAATGAGCTTTTTGATCTACTAAAAAATCAAAGGTTGGCGACAAATACATAGAAGATGCCAAAATGGCTTGGCAAAGCGGGGCTGAAGTAGATCTAGAATCCAGAATTACCAAGATGATGGAAATGTTCAAGGATTTTAAATCTTTTGGCCTTACAAAAGAAGTCAATACTACTGAGGGTATTCAGAGTAATTTGGCCTCAGCTGAGCAAACTCTTTCAGACATGACCACTACTGTTTTAGAGCCATTACTTAAATTCATTAAAATGCTCACTAATTACTTTAACGGCTTTACGTTTCAAACACACGTTGTTGAACCTTTTTTAAAAGGACTAAAAAGTCTTTTTGCCAAGTTGCCATATGTTGGTTGGGCTTTTGAAGACAATTCTCCTCCTAATCCACCTAAACCCAATCCAATAAATAGGGAAAATTCAGATGATATTAACAACACCCTATAATTTTTATAAAAAAAATAATTGCTTATGAATAATAATAATAAAGATATTCTCAATAAATCTAGCAATAAAGAAATGTCGCCTGGAGAGATTTTTCAATTAGTAAAAGATGTAACAACTCAAATATTTTCTCTTTTTGGAGCAGACAACTTTTTAGTGCTATTCCCAAGACTTGACCTTAGAGGTTTTGGATATGTTCCTCAATTGTTTTTTATAAAACCAAAAACTGAGCTTATAACGCGAACTTACAATACTAGTTGCTCTAAAAGACCGATTATCAACTATTATAATAGAAAAGCAGAATATGTAAGCTACAATCCCGTAATGACCGGTGAACATATCTCATTAAACGGAGGAGTACTTACATCCTTATATAAGGAAATGCTTTCTCCACTCAAAATGACTGCTTTTGGCAATTCTATGCTACGCTTTGACGCTCATCTAGTAAAAGAACAATTAGCAAACAGACTGCAAGCTCAAGTTCCTTTTAGTGTATATAGTCCAACTTTTGGCCTTAAAGAGTTGACCATAATTACAAGCCTTTCTTTTAAGGATACTCCTTGGATTGATGAGGTTGAGGTTAGCCTATCAATGGAAATAGTAAAAACATTTGTATTAGAAAAATATAAAGGATAGTAAATGCTGCTACTACAATATGATTTTAAAATTGAGTTCTACAATGTAGATAAATCAAAAAAATCAATTGATGGGATTCCTTTTCCCGAAGAAATTCCTAAAATTATTATAAATACACAAGATGGAATTCATGTTGATATTTCCATATCCAACGTGTATTCAAATATTCATACTATAAGTTCCAAACAAGCAAAAGTTATACTTTGGAACTTACCCTTAAACTTCACCGACCATATTAAATTCGGAGATATAGTAAAAATACATTATAAGAAATTTGCTCATGAAAAAAATTTTGATTTCATAATGGCGGGAACTTTAGGGCCCCCAATGAGCACTGATTATCCCGGTGAAGATTTTAGTGTAGAGCTTGATGTTCGTTTATTAACTAAAAGCAACTTCTTCAATCGCAAATTAGAGAACAAAAACTTCAAAGGCAAGACGGTGCAAGAAGCAATAGAATCTGTATTTCCCAATCGCAATATCCTTAATATGGATGAAAAAGAACGTCTTAAAATCACTGACAAAGATATTTATGCCTCAACGCCAAAAGAGTTTATTGACAAAATAAAAGGGAAATATGTTCATAACGTAATAGCCGATATTGGTACTGGCTTAAGGGGATATGAATGCTATCTGATATTTACTAATTATAAAAAAGGGGGAAAAAATGTTCACTACGAGGCATTAGAAGATTATGGCCTTGAGTTTATCCCACAACAAGAAATTACTTTGGGCACCACACTCAAAATAAATCTTATTTTTTGGAACGCCAAAACATTTTATACACATAAGTTAAACGTTGGCGATAAAGTTTCATTTATTGATGGATTAGGTAAAATGATAAAAACCACCATAAAAGAAACAAGCGCAAGGCTTAGCAACACAGGAGAATGTTCATTAATACTTAAGTTAGAAGATGATTCTAATAAAACACGTAAAAAGTAAAGGGGACTAGAATGAGCGAAGACTATGAAATTTACAGAATGAATCAACGCCTTTATGGCCAGGCATTGGCTCAAGAAGACATAAAAAATTGGATTTATTCAAACATTTTCATAATTAAAATTGGTGTAGTAAAATCTTTCAAAAAAGAACCTCAAGAATCCGTAGTTACAATACCCGAATTTGAAGATTTAGAAGTTCACACAAAAAATATATCTAATATCAGCTTAAAACTATCAAAAGGTGATGCTGTTTTACTACTCCAATCAAGCGTTAATATTTTTGATAAAAATAACGATATTCATTTTGACAAAAATCATTTTTATATACTTAGTGCAATTAGCCCAAAGACTTTAAATCTAATATCTGATACTGTTAAAATCAAAACAAATACAATTGAAATAGCTAACCAAACAACCAGCTTAAAAAAAATTTTAGACAATATTGTAAGTGCTATTAACGGTATAACTATAATAGGAGACTCAACTATTAACTATGCAAGCCTAAGAGCTGCAACTTCTAGAATTACTGCTGATATTAATAGTTTGTTTAAGTAATTTTTGCTAAATATGGTATAATTACTAGTATGGATTTAAAATTAGGAAATAATTTTGAATTGGTATTTAATAATGATATATCGCTTGTTAATGGAATTGACGAACAAAAACAAAAATTGTTTATATTCCTAAAAACCTTAAAGGGGAGCCTAAGTTATGCTCCTAATTGGGGACTGGACTACTTTTTACTTTTAAAACTGTTAAAAATTAACAATCTTCACGCTGTAAAAAATTATTTTCACGAAATATCTAAAGAACTTAACTTAGATTTAATAAACATTTCAACTACTATACAAGCCCACAAAGTGCATATATCCTTTTTTTTCTCTGGCGATGTTTTGAATATGGAGTTTAATTTATGAGCATGGTTTTTGATTCTGATTTTGGCATTTTAAAACGTACAATTAAAGATATCGTAAGATCGAAAAGAGAATATTTGCGTGTAAATTATGGTATTAATATTGATGATAATCAAAGCTCAATTTACAACATTATTACATCTTCTTTAGCATTAATTGAAGAAGATGTAATTAATGAGCTTAATCTCTTTTTTTCTAAAATGAGGCCGGGTGGTACCTATTGGACTGCTATTGAAGACCACATTTCTTCCAAAAGCACAACTTACAGTGCAGTTAAATCCGCTTTACCTAATCTTGATGGGGTTGAGCACACTAATATCAAAAGTTCAGCTGGAAAAGCCAATATATATCTAATTTTAAAAGAAGATTTATTAGACACTAGTAAAACTAATATTAGCAATTCTAAATTTAAAGCAAAACTTTGGGAAACATTATATCTAACAACTCCTAGTGGTACTTTGCTTGAGGGAAGTATAGAAATTGATGGTCTCAATTCAACTGAACAACGTAAATCCTATAAAATATCCCTCGGAAAAAGAAAATATGTTTATATGAAAGTAAAGTACAAACTTGATCTTAAAAACTATCTTTACTTAAACATAGACTCTCAAATTAGAAATATATATTCTAGAATTATTTCAAATAACTATTCTGATATGGGGATTAGCTTTGAATATCAAGACTTTTTTGCTCCTGTTAATGAAGTAAAAGGGATTAAGTCTATAGAAATTAAAGCTTGCGCTAAAGATGCAGATACCGAAAACATTTCAAGCATTACTGAAAGCGATTTTAAAAAAAATGAAGATATTGCCATTGATGATGATACACTACTACTTTTTAATATAACGGATCGCTTGCTTATTGACATTGATAGTTGATAAATATGAAAATACCCATTTTTTTCAAAGACACTGAAATTCATAAGTTTATACTTACAGAAAATGAATATGCACAAAAACTGCTTAATGAGCTTAAGGCCCTCAATTCTAACTTTATCTCCATTGATGCAAAAGAAAATATAAAATCAAGATATATTGCTATATGGATATCTCAAGTCTTATCAATTTTCTATGCACAAACTCAAACTTTAAAAAGCATTACAAGCAATATTAATGGTGTTATTTTTGCTTTACGTCATATTGGTACTGATGAATCATTTAGACTGATTTTTAAAGCGTTTTTGAATGTGGATATTGCAGTTACTACACCCCAGGCTGGTGTTATTAATATCTCACTAAAAGGGGCAATAAGAACAAATTTACTACATTTATTTCTTCAAACACTGCAAAAGGCAAAAGGCCTAAAAAATACTCATTAGAAAAAAGAAACCTGGATACTCTGCTTCCAAAAAAGCGTTAGTATTTAACTCCCTTCCTAAGGGGTATGACCATTCAATTTACGCCTTTATCAAAAGGATTATTCCCATAGGTAGAGTACTAAAAATTAATGATAAAGATGGTACAAATATTATCACTTTTAACAACTAGGAGGCTTAATGTCTGAAGAAGAAAATTACTAATTGATGAAGAAGAAACGGTTCAAATTAAAGACTTAAATAGAGTAAGTGATGTTAAAAACACTGATCTTTTACTACTTGATGATGGAGTTGCAAGCAGCAACGCCATTACTTATGAAAACTTTTTAAAAACAACTAAAGATAAGACATTTAAAGGTGAAGGACTAAGCTATTTTAAAGAGATGATTAAATCTACAATTGCTGAGGAGCTCGCAGCTGATACAAGTTTTGTAAAAAAATTTACAATAAAATAATAAACAAGCTAATTAATAATGATACTACTAATATCTCCAACCTTTTTAGCAAAATTAAATCATAACTTACAAATAGTATAACTTCGGCGACGCTATCTAGATATGATAATCTTTTAACAATGTCTTCAAACACTATTCAAAAAACTCCCGTTCCAAAACAATTACTTGGAGTACCATTCGATTTTTCCTATGGGAGCAAACCTACAGGAACTATGCTTTATCCGCATGAATATAAGAATAAAAGAATAGTTATTAATATGGAAGACAATGATACTGTAACTCTTTATTTTACAAAAGTGACGATGATAATCCTATTTACCTTGATATTGAGATTGACATAACACACAATTATAGCAGAACAAATAAAAGATTATATCTAAAGTATTCCAATGAATCTCAAGGAAATCTGGTTTATCAGCATACTAACGCCCCAGCCAACAGCGCATGAGAATTCCTATATATAAAGGATGGTATATCCAAAAACAATCCTACTTAACAGGAAGCCAGGTTCCATATCTTTTAAAACTGTAAACTTTTTAGCAAAAATTAAGGTTTTGGTATATAATATACATATAAAAATAAAAATTAAAATCGAGGATTAAAAAATGGATACTATTAAAATAACTGAACTTCTTATCAATTTAAACGAAATTAAACTTATAGCCGTAATGATTTCGTAACAGTACTAGTTCTAGGAGTGTTAATTCTTCTAAAGCCTTTACTAAAAGACATATTATCTATACTAATAAGCAAGCTTTTTAAAAATGGTAATGGCAATAATCATATTAAAAATGAGATTAAATGATGAAATTATCTAAGGATAATCTTGAATTCGGACTTACATCTATATCAAAACTTATTGACATATT
>NZ_CP179479.1:0-36510 GCF_030438365.2 [Borrelia] finlandensis | reverse complement strand
AATTAATTTTAATTAGTATAGATATTTTATCTCTAAAGATTAACCCTAATAACTAAATACTTAATCTAACTAAAAAAAGAAAAAATAGTACAATATCTAGCAAATGGGGCTCAAACAGATATTCAATTTTCAAACGAAATTCAAGCATTAAAAGATACACGCACCATCACCAACGCTAATTCATCTAATTCGCCTTTCAACTATCCAACCTATATTCAAACTATCTTGAAAATAGAACAACAGATTGACGGAAAAATTACCATTAATGAGGAAACTAAAAAAAATGGTAAAGAAACCAAAAAGCTTTTAGAAATTCAAAAAGAGAATATTTCTCAACTTAAAGATGCAATTCAATATGGTGGAAGTTTTAAGGCTAAAGATATTAGAGAAAATCAACCCAATAAAGAACAAGAATTTTCTATTTATATCGGCAATTATATAGAATACGTACATTTAAAAATGCCTATCATTCAGTCACTGACAGTGGTAGTTATTACTATAGCAACTACATAATAGACGGAAATAATTTGTTAAGAATTATTAGTAATTTATAAAAAATCTTTACAAATTAGAAAAAGAACTAAAAATTCTAACCCAATAATATTGCGGGGACATATACTGTATAAATGTGTGTGTATTCTAACTTATAAACTTTATAAATATTCATATTATTCTATTATTATCCATCTATAAATTTAGTAAACTTAGGTATAAAGTCCATAGTTACAATACCAATAGGTCCCTCCTATTTCTAGCAACTATCACTTCTTACTTTAGTGCCGTCAATTGAAGTGTTATTATGCTATCTATCCCCTTCGCTTTTGATGCAACAGAATTACAATGACTGCATCCTGCTCTAATACCTTCGATTCCCTTAAAGTTGATAAACTAGGTTCCCCGCCCTAGACACTTCTGGTAAGTTGTTATAAAACTATTATTAAAATTTTAAGCCCCGAAGGAAGTGTACTATAGCTCGGCTTCAAACATGCAACTTGCTCAAAACGAGGAATATTATTCTGATGCGGAATAATTAAGCCAATATAATCAATGAAAATAAGTTAAATATCATAAATTCTTTTTATTCGCCTAGCTTGAGCCCTTAATTCATATATTTTTCCGTGCGCACCATCAAAGCTAAAATGATGAACACTTAACTTCTTCGCTATTAGTAGGATATCTTTAGTTGGAATAGGCTCATTATTTTTTTAGTTTCTTCTAATTTATTATTAAAATCCACTTTGCCTTTATCATTTTTAAAAAGCAGTATATCTTGCTCTAGACTCCACTCCTTCTACTTGTCTAAATTTTTGTTATTCCACTGAATAATTTAATTATTCAAATATAGATTTTAGCAAAGGCTCTATATTTATTTTAATAAATATTAATAAGCTAAAATATTTTTCATTTTTATAACAAATAAACTTTCTTCAATAGATAAGAATTCATCAAAAGTAAAATCTTTTGACAATTTCTTATAAGGAAATATATTAAAATCATTTGTTTTTATAATGTCATTAATTTTCATAATTTATGCTCAAGCCTCGTTTATTTTATATAGCTCTTTTTTAGATTTTCCTAATACTTAAAACATGCCATGTCTAAAGATTAAGTTTTTGATTAAAAACTTAATCTTTAGACAAATAAAACAAAATTTATCTTTAATATTTAATTTAATATACTAACTTTATCTCTAGAATAAGATTATTAAAACTTATTTCCAGCTTTTTCTATATATTTCTCGGTGAAAGAGATTTCTAAACTTTTATTTTTTAATTCTTGTATAATGCTTACAAGAACTCACAAGTCTAAACACAGCGCAAACGCATAGTCAAAGATTTGTCTTATGGCACTTTAGTGATTGTTTCTTTTGATGGAAATGTTAATAACGATATAGTTGTTGATTTAATTTTTAGTTTTGAATTTATGGATAAAGATGATTTTTATTATAAGTAAATTAAAAAGTTCAGGCGCTATTAAGGCATCTAGTGGAAAGGTTTTTGCGCTTGGCATTGTTTTTGATGAGGATAATACATCACTTGAGTATACTATGATAATCCATAATTATTTAAATTATTTTGAAGATTGAAGTTTCTTTATGTAAAAATTTGCTAGCAATGCTTAGCTTAAGCCTGTTTGATTGTATTTAACGGGTTTTTATTGAATTGAGAAAGTTGTTTATTTTTAAATATTGTATTTATTAGACACCGTGTCTGTAAGTTTGCGGATCAAGCTACAGAGATAGAATATATTATTCCACATACAGAATAAGCGTCTATCCTCATCTTAACAATTGCTAATATTGAAAAAATTATTTATCCCTGCGCCCAATCGGCCGCAAATAAACTAAAAACAATATCAATGCAAGATCCTCAACAAGCTGAAATTAAACCTGCAAAAGCCAGTATAGAAAACCCCATTTTAGAAAAATGTAATTAGAAAAAATTAAGATTTAATTCTTTCTAATTATGGAAGTCATGAATTTAATATAACTTTAAAGAAAGTTAAACATTTTAGCTAATTATCTAAAATTAAAAGAACTCTGCATCTATAATTTAATTGCAAAAAATTACAAATTTAGGTGGAAATGTATTTTCTACTATGACAACATATAAAGTAAATAAATAAAGTTTAAAGCTAGGCTTGTAGATCGGCCATATTGGATGAAACAGTTCTTATAATCTAAAAAGCTGTCATGGAATAAAGTTAAAAATTATTTCTATAATTTTATTTATAAATAATAGTTAACTAAACATCAATCCAAATAATAAGAAACAGTTGTTACGATCCTTAATATTTTTTGGGATAACGCTCATGGGCGCCTAAGCTTCCATCAATAGGAAGAAATTCAAAATATCCTTGATTTGCATTTTTAATTCTCCCTAATTTTAAACTTGAATGTTTTGCAAATTCCAAAGCTGCCAATTTCGCATTTCTAATTGAATCTGCTAACATTTCGGGTTTTATATCATTAATATTGTCAAAATAATATCTTGGCCCTCCACTATTACTAATTAGTATGCCTTGATTATAAAGCTCAGCAATATTTTTTTCTACCGCTTCCATCTTCTCGATATTCTTTATATAAACAGTTAAAGATATATATGCTCTATACTTATAAAGAGATTCTTTATAGGCCTCTTCATTAAATTCCATAAATCCCATTTTTATATTATCCTCGCTAAATCCATGTTTTAAGAAAAAATTTTTAATCCTAGACAAGCTTAAATTTATCTAAACTCCCAACTAGAAGATGTTGATAAAATTTCTTTTTCACCAAGACCCTTAACTAATTTCCATTTTTAATACCAATATTTTTTATTCCGTTAGAAATTATAATTGACGACATAAATAAAAGTAACGAAAAATATATTTCTTTTCTCCCAAACATAGATTATATCTCCTAAAATCAATAATAAATATTATATTAAAATTGATGCATTTAAATTTATTTTAAAATAAATACTTAAGATTAATAAATCCAAAGACATTTTAGTAGATAAAATTTCAACTAAAGATTACAAAAAATTTTCATCTATCTATAATTTATATTAAATTTAGGTAGAGATGAATTTGTAAGGCAATTTAAAACAGAATATAATAATTTAAAAAATAATGATCGCTAATAGCGCTTATAAATATATAGTTTATCCTAACGCCTATCAAAAAAATATTTTTCAAAAGTGAAGTATTTAGATGTGTAAGATTCTTGTATAAACCAAACATTAAGTGTTAAGAGAGATTATTATAAAAAAACAAAAGAAAAGTCTTAGTATTAATCCAAGTAATTATAAAAATTAATTCCCTTTAATAAAAGATATTAATGGTTTAGCTCTTTATAATTCTCAATTTAATATGAACTACTATTTCTAAAATTTTTATTTTAGAAATAGTAGTTCATAATCTAGTAGACAAAAAAAAGCCTCTATGGGAAAATATATTGCTAATGAAAATATAAAAAGAAAAATTCTCTAACTTAATTCAATAATACTTTAATAAGCCCCCCTAAAATAAAAGATATTCTTTTAGTATCTTTTTTGCAAAAATCATAAACTTCTTTATCTTTAATTAAAATTTTAATAGATATATTTTGACTATCACCATCTTCTACTATATTTTCTTCAATCATGTTTTCTTTATATACATATGACGAGTTGTTCTTTAGTATATTTTTATATGCAGCTACAAACCCCATTTCCTTAACTTTTTCAATAGAAATAAACCCTTCTAAAACTTTCTCATAAATTTTCAAATACATATACGCTTGACTTCTGGCAATTACATAAGACTTTATAAACTGCTTAAAACTTTTAAAACCGTCATATTTATAAAGTTCTTTTTGCTTAATTTCGTATAGAATTTTCATTCTTTGAATTTTATTATTAATATCAGATTTCAAATTTAATTTTAACTGTTCTTTTAGTTCGTTATACTTTCTAAATTCCTCATCTTGATCCTTAGATTAAACCCATTAAATCCAAACAAATTGTTACACTTCATATTTTAAAAAGAGAAGAATTAACTTCTATTTTTTTATTCGTACAATCTAAATCAACACTAAAAACATCAACAGAAATTAAATTTTCAATATTAAATAATATTAAACTTATTTGATATTATTATTAAATTGTAATATTATAAATTTGAACTAAAATTAATAAATATTAATTCAAATTTATAAGGAGAATATTTTGAAAAACTTTAAATTAAATATTATTAAGCTTAACGTTATTACAGCAATATTAGCTTTAATTTGCATATCATGTGCACCTTTTGGCAATGCTAATCCAAACAAGCTAAAAAATCCTACCACCTCTAAAAACCTAAAAAAAACAAAGCGAAACAACCATTCTAGAAATCTAAAAAAAACAAACAGTCACACCAATTCAGAAAATTCAGCAGAAAATAACCAAAATCTTGAAAATGAATCTCAAAATTTAAAATCTTCAAATCAAAATCCTCAAGAAGAAACTGCAATCTCAAAATTAGAAAAAATTGGTAAGGAACTGGAAGCTCAAAAAAAGGAAAAAGATACACAAATAGCTAAAATTAGTAGTGATGCTCAATATGATTTCCTAGAGAATTTTAAACTTCAAAACGATGATGTTTTTATGCATAATACAAAAATGACATTAAAAAAAATAATTTACTCATCCCTGAATTACGAAAAAGAAAAAATATTGATATTAAAAGAAATTCTTGAAAAACTTGATAAAAATTCTGCGAACCGACAAATAGCTAGGAAATTTTTAGAAACATCAAGGGATATTCAACTTCAACAAGAAGATTTGATTTTAAAAAAAATACAAGATGCATTACAAACCCTAAGCAAAGAAAAAGCTGAAAAATTACTACAACACGCAGAACGCGATTTAAAGATAAAACAAAACTTTGTAAAAGCTTTAAACGAAACTATTGAGGCTTACAATAAAAATTCTGGCAACATTAAAACAGATGATGAAGCGCTAGCAAACCACATGAAAGAAAAATACTTTTATACTCTTTATCTACTAAATCAAGCTGATTAATCTAAACAAAAATTAATAAGTTCCACTTAATATTTTTTAAAAGAGAAGTTAATTCTTCTCTTTTTTTATTAGTACAATCTAAATCCACGCTAAAAACATGCAATAGAACTTAAATTTTCAATATCAAATAATATTGAACTTATTTAATATTAATATCAAATTGTAATATTATAAATTTGAACTAAAATTAATAAATATTAATTCAAATTTATAAGGAGAATATTTTGAAAAACTTTAAATTAAATATTATTAAGCTTAACGTTATTACAGCAATATTAGCTTTAATTTGCATATCATGTGCACCTTTTGGCAATGCTAATCCAAACAAGCTAAAAAATCCTACCACCTCTAAAAACCTAAAAAAAACAAAGCGAAACAACCATTCTAGAAATCTAAAAAAAACAAACAGTCACACCAATTCAGAAAATTCAGCAGAAAATAACCAAAATCTTGAAAATGAATCTCAAAATTTAAAATCTTCAAATCAAAATCCTCAAGAAGAAACTGCAATCTCAAAATTAGAAAAAATTGGTAAGGAACTGGAAGCTCAAAAAAAGGAAAAAGATACACAAATAGCTAAAATTAGTAGTGATGCTCAATATGATTTCCTAGAGAATTTTAAACTTCAAAACGATGATTATTTTATGCATAATACAAAAATGACATTAAAAAAAATAATTTACTCATCCCTAAATTACGAAAAAGAAAAAATATTGATATTAAAAGAAATTCTTGAAAAACTTGATAAAAATTCTGCGAACCGACAAATAGCTGGGAAATTTTTAGAAACATCGAGGGATATTCAACTTCAACAAGAAGATTTGATTTTAAAAAAAATACAAGATGCATTACACACTCTAAGCAAAGAAAAAGCTGAAAAATTACTACAACACGCAGAACGCGATTTAAAGATAAAACAAAACTTTGTAAAAGCTTTAAACGAAACTATTGAGGCTTACAATAAAAATTCTGGCAACATTAAAACAGATGATGAAGCGCTAGCAAACCACATGAAAGAAAAATACTTTTATACTCTTTATCTACTAAATCAAGCTGATTAATCTAAACAAAAATTAATAAGTTCCACTTAATATTTTTTAAAAGAGAAGTTAATTCTTCTCTTTTTTTATTCGTACAATCTAAATCCACGCTAAAAACATGCAATAGAACTTAAATTTTCAATATCAAATAATATTGAACTTATTTGATATTAATATCAAATTGTAATATTATAAATTTGAACTAAAATTAATAAATATTAATTCAAATTTATAAGGAGAATATTTTGAAAAACTTTAAATTAAATATTATTAAGCTTAACGTTATTACAGCAATATTAGCTTTAATTTGCATATCATGTGCACCTTTTGGCAATGCTAATCCAAACAAGCTAAAAAATCCTACCACCTCTAAAAACCTAAAAAAAACAAAGCGAAACAACCATTCTAGAAATCTAAAAAAAACAAACAGTCACACCAATTCAGAAAATTCAGCAGAAAATAACCAAAATCTTGAAAATGAATCTCAAAATTTAAAATCTTCAAATCAAAATCCTCAAGAAGAAACTGCAATCTCAAAATTAGAAAAAATTGGTAAGGAACTGGAAGCTCAAAAAAAGGAAAAAGATACACAAATAGCTAAAATTAGTAGTGATGCTCAATATGATTTCCTAGAGAATTTTAAACTTCAAAACGATGATTATTTTATGCATAATACAAAAATGACATTAAAAAAAATAATTTACTCATCCCTAAATTACGAAAAAGAAAAAATATTGATATTAAAAGAAATTCTTGAAAAACTTGATAAAAATTCTGCGAACCGACAAATAGCTAGGAAATTTTTAGAAACATCAAGGGATATTCAACTTCAACAAGAAGATTTGATTTTAAAAAAAATACAAGATGCATTACACACTCTAAGCAAAGAAAAAGCCGAAAAATTACTACAACTCACAGAACGCGATTTAAAGATAAAACAAAACTTTGTAAAAGCTTTAAACGAAACTATTGAGGCTTACAATAAAAATTCTGGCAACATTAAAACAGATTATGAAGCGCTAGCAAACCACATGGAAAAAAAATACTCCCATCCTCTTTATCTACTAAATCAAGCTGATTAATCTAAACAAAAATTAATAAATTATACTTAATATTTTTTAAAAGAGAAGTTAATTCTTCTCTTTTTTTATTCGTATAATCTAAATCCACGCTAAAAACATGCAATAGAAATTAAATTTTCAATATCAAATAAGTTTAATATTATTTTAAGCTTAACATTATTAATGAAAATAATTATGATGATTATAAAAAATTTATAAGAAAAGCTTCTATAAATTCTGTAAAAACAGCAGAAAAATTGATTAAATTAATGTGATTATATAAAGAGCGTACATAAATAAGGACTAGAAATAGACAAAAGAAAAATACTATTAGCAGAAGTCAATAAAAAAAATATAAAATGTCAAGCGATTTAAAAAAAAGAAAGAAATGCTCAGTTGCAAGATGTATTTCATTAATTATTTTTACCAATTCTTTTAGTTTTGATATAACTAGTATTTTATTAATCTTATTATTAAGATACTAGTTATTTAACTAGTATCTTAATAATATATTTATATTAAAGAAAGATTGAATCATATTCAAGGAGAGTATCTATGAAACACTATATAATTGTGCATATATTTGTTTTTCTATTTTTAAATGCTTGTTATCCAGTTGCATCTAATAAAATAGAATTAAAACCTAAAACAGAAACAAGCCTAAATCAAGAAGAAGCTCCAAATCAAGAAGCAAGCTACAAAGAAGAAGACATTAATAAAAAAACAAAAAACACACTACTTAATGATTTAACCAACTTAATAGAAAAAGCTAACACACATAAAGAAAAGTATATGAAAATGGAAGAACCTTCGAATCAATACGAAATGTTGGTTTTTAAGCTTATGAGATGGGGCCCGGAGCCAAGAGAAAATGTATCCAGCAATACCGAAAGATCTATAAAATTTAGAAAAAAACTTATACTATTTTAAGTAGTGCTCTTGATACTAATGAATTCAAAGAATTTTCGGCGATGACAAGGCGGCTTGACGATCCATCTAGAATTTATAACATCTTTACAGACCTTGTAAATGCTCTTGGAATAGCAACTGAGCATCTATATCCCAAAAAAGATACTTTGGATAAACTATACACTTCGGATCTAGAAAAGCTTAAAAATTCCCTTGAAAAAATACTGTCTATAATAGAAATTGTCTCAAAAATGTCAAAACAAATCTTATTGGCTTATAAAAATAATAAAAATTCTATAAAAACAGATTTCGATAATCTTGAATCTCATGTGGACACATTTCACAAGCAATTTACAGAAAAAGCTAAAGACGCAAACGAGCTAAAAACGATCATATTATCAATTAATAAATTTTAAAAGTTTAGCTATTTAAATTTATTAACAATTTAAAAACCATATAACAAAAAGTATCCTATATATTTGAGTAAGCGGGTGTTATTGGCAATTTTGTTTTTAGCCTAAATATTGCCTTATTTATACTGAAGAATCCTCTAATAGATATAATAAAAGTATATTCAAACCTCGAGCTATTTCTAAATCAAAAATTATAAAAATGGCTCTTGTTTTATTTCATAATAGCTTTTTAGATTATTTTAGAACGACCACATGCCAGAGTATGATCTATAACTTTTACTTCAGGTAATCCCTGTCTTAGAACTTAACAACAAAATAGCTATTGACTACATAAAAAGACGAACTTCTAAATAAATTCAGGGAATTTTGCAAATTTACCAGAACAAGATGCTCGCAGTAAATATAGAAGAGAAAACGATTCTAGACTTTGGAAATTAGTAAAAATACAAGAATTCTTAAATTTAAAGAAAACAAATAATAAGATTTAAAATTGCATTTACACATCTCTTTCTATCATGCAAAGTTATGCAAGCCTAACATTTATATTCATTTTCCATTATTATTGAGTTTTTTTATTATTGGCTTTAAAAGTTTGTCTATTTTGCTTACTATTAACTTACTTTAGAATAGTAGCTCTTTTTTTATATTTACTAAAACAAGTAATAAAACTTTACTTATTTTTTAAAACAACTTATCCTTTTGATCTGAAAATCATTGTATTTCTATTGGGGAAAGCCCTATTGACATAATTAAAAAGCATATTCAGAATCAAAATAATTTTTAAAAAGCTCAAAATCCTATCGCAATAAAAATATTGTTAATTTCAATTAAAAAGAATTATTTAATCAAAATATTTAATATGCTATTATTTAAATGGATAATTTAATATGCTATTATTATAATATATTAAATAATATTTTGTATTTTAAGCAAGGAGAATATTTATAAAATATAACATCATAGCCAGCCTATTTGTTTTTCTAGTTTTGGCTTGCAATCCAAATTTTAACACCAATCAAAAAGATACGAAGTATCAATTTAGCAAGAAAGAAGAAAGTCCTGCTCAAAGCATAAAAACCACACTGCTTAATAACTTAAGAAAGTTAATAGAACAAGCTCATGCGGATAACGAAAAATATGAAAAAAAATTGCAAGAAGAACCTGAAGACCAATTTGGAATGTTGGATTCTTTCAAGCTCTTGCATTGGGAAGGATCCAACAAAAATAAGATATGGGCATCCGATGATCAATATATGTCTAAAAGATTTAGAAAACGTGTTTACAGCGCCCTAAATGCCTTTGATGATAATGAATTAAAAGACTTTTCAAAAATGATAATAGCATCAAACCAAGTGGTATTAATGCTTACTGGCCTTGAATTCTTTGGAATTACTATTGAAGATGCAATTCACAGCTTATATTCTAAAAAAGACAATCTAGAAAAGCTAGAAATTCCAAATTTAAAGAAGGTTAAAAATTTGTTTGAACAATTTTTACATATAAAACAAATAGCCTCAAGAATACCATACCAACTTTTACTAGATTATCAAAATGATGAAAATATAAAAACAGATATCAATAAGCTTAGATCTCATATACAAACAATTCGCGACCAAATGTTCAAAAAAATTAGAAAAGCATACTATAGGCATATAGAGATATCTGAAATAATATATAAATAGCCTTTAAGTTATGTGTTGAAATTGCCATAATAATATAAAAGATTCTCTTTAATAAAAGGTGATCAGCAATTAATATTATTAATGGCATATCCTTTAAAAGGATTGTATTTAAAAGTGTAATTAATTCTTACATTATATACACTATTAGTAGATTCCTTTTAATAATTTTAATTTTCTTTTAACAAAAAACTTAATAACTTATAAAAATATGCTTAATACGATAAAGTAATTCAAATGATATTTTAGAGATTAAAATTTAGCAAACAAAAAAAGCCTGCTATGAGCATACCTTTTCTTATTCAGAATAGAAAGAAGTCTCTATATATTTAAAATTTATTAAGAAGTTTTAGAGGGAATATTTCTATTAAAAAAATTAAAGAAATAGGTTTTGCGGCTGTATATAAAAATATATAATAAAAAACAAATCGTCATATGCATATAAAGAAGATAGAGAAGAAGATTATGATAATCAAAATATACCTATTAGATTTTTAATAAAAGATAAAGAAGTTTATTCTTTTTATAAAATAGACACTTGGCGTAATTACATAAGACTTAATAAACTGTTCAAAACCAGAAAAACCATCATATTTATAAAGATTTCTTTGCTTAATTTCGTATAGAATTTTCATTCTTTGAATTTTACCATCAATATTTAATTTTAAATTAAATTCTAAGTGCTCTTTTAATTCATTGTTTTCTTAATTCACAATCTTGATTACTAATACTTCTTCTATTTAGATTTCAACTATTTTATATAAAGCTACTTCCTTTTATTTTCTTTTTTTCCCATTTTTTACTCCTATTCTTTATTTTTACACAAATTGCACGTCCACTAACAGACGGCCCCTCTATAAAATATATTATAGTCAAGCAAATTTTAACCATAAAGAAAAAATGTTTTTCAAAGTTTCTTTGATTTCTTTATAATATATTGCTCTTTAAGAAGGTTCTAATTTTTTATTTATAAGAGCTTTTCTACTATCATAAAAATGTATCTTGCCTTTAATATATTCTTCGCATTCTTTATAAATCAAGCCCTCTAATTCTTTTAAGAATATTTCTATTTTTTATAAACTGGTTTCTACAATAAAAATATTGTATATATTCTTTCTATATCTTGTAATATCATTAATAATATCAATAAAATATTAAAACTTTCTATTGACTATAATCTCCGATTGAACCGAAATTACAATATAATTTAAAGCATTCTTTAAATAGAAAATTTGAACCAGGAAAAATATCTAACACAATATAAATAAAGTTATAATTTACTATATTTACATTTAAATAATATTCTAATAAGAATTTTTAGCCAAAAATAATATTAATAGCAATAATAATACTTGCTCAAATAGATAAACTATTTTTCCATATAAGCTTAAATATGCGTTTTTAAATTATTGTTAATAACTTTAAAAAGTTAAACCTACGGGTTATATGTTGATACTATAAACTCTTTTAAATTATATGCCTCGTGAGCTTTTTCTCTAAATTGATTGTGAAGTTTCTTTACATGAGATTTAAGCTTATTAATATCTGTTTTTATAAGATCTTTATTATTTTCATAATCCAATATAAGTTGTTTTGACATTGATGAGACAGTTTCTATGATAGATAATATTTTGTCAAACGAATTTTTAAGCGTCTTTAAATCCGAAATATCCAGATTATTTAGCTTATCTTTTTTAGGGTGTAAGTGGTCACTTGCTGTGTCAAGAACTCCTCCAAGAGAGCTAAAGGCACCTAATATATTTTCCTCTGTTGCTAGCAATATAATATCAGAGAATTCCTTTAATTCATCAATATCTAGAACACTTAAAATAGTATAGGTATGCCTTCTAAATCTTATAGATCTTTCGGTATTGGCAGATACATCTTCAGTCCCCGGCCCCCAATTCAATACCTTAAAAGCCTGTACCCCATATTGATCTTCGGGTTCTTCTTTCATTCTTCTTTTATACTTTTCTTTATGCTCATTAGCTGTTTCTATTGAATTTTTTAAATCATTAAGTAGTGTATTTTTTAGTTGTTGTTTTTTTCTTAAGTTCTTCTTCTTCTTGTTTTTTCTTAAGCTCTTCTTCTGTTTTAGACTTTAATTCTTTTTGCTTTAGAGTCTTCAGTTTTGGGCTTTGATTTTTCGGTAGGCGGATATTTAATGCCTTTTTGATCAGTATTAAAATCTGCATTGCAAGCTAAAAATAGAAAAACAAATATATGCACAATTATATGATATTTCACAAATACCCTCCTTTATATCATTCCATATTTATTTATTTATTCTTATTATAATTAAATATTTAATTTAATTCGATATTTTCTATTTAATTAATAAAATTAAATATTTACCACAACTTAAACTTTTTTAGAATATATTTTATATATTCTCGATTAATTTTTACCAAATTTGTTTATTTTAATACTGGTATATTTCATTTGTGAAGTAAATTCTTAGTGTTTATTGTCTCAAAATTCAAAAACTTTGGAGGCATAAATAATTTATAAAGCATTCAAAATATTTATAGGATACTTTTATAAAGTAAACAATCATACTTTTTTATTATTTTCTATTTTATTGTAATATTGTAAAAAATTAGGAAGTAAATGTGCTTATTTATAATAAATTAGTTTTACAATATCTTTTATAAAAATTAAATTTTGATAAATATTGAAATTTTTATCGGTTTTAATAAAAATCTACCTATTTTCTATTCTTATATTTATAAAATCCGTATGTTTTTATTAATAAATCGGTTTTTCCTTAGAACAAAAACATCAATCATCATCTTAAAGTATTCCTTCTATTTCTTTCTTCAATTTAAAATATTGTTGATCAATAGTCGGCCTGGACACAACAACATTATATTCATGTGAATTTTCACCAGAATACTTAATATCTGAAGAATATAATTCCCTTATACACAAATACAGCCAATAAACTTCATTTTTAAATCTATTATTATGTTCATTTTTTACTCTACCAAATAATCTAA
The DNA here is from genome assembly GCF_030438365.2 of [Borrelia] finlandensis. Taxonomy (NCBI): domain Bacteria; kingdom Pseudomonadati; phylum Spirochaetota; class Spirochaetia; order Spirochaetales; family Borreliaceae; genus Borreliella; species [Borrelia] finlandensis. Next base: position 22,884 of record NZ_CP179479.1, on the reverse strand, counting down.
TCAATTCTTTAGATCGAACAGAACCCAAATCTAAAAAGAATTTATTAAAATAGTTCTCATTATAGTCAGGCAATGGAGGTATGTCAGGATAACTGCCATTTTTCAAGCTATAGAGAGTCTTCTCTATATCATCCAGCAAACGATGTTCAGCTGCATGTAATTTTAAGCTGCATGTAATTTTAAATTAGAAAATTTGCCCACAGTAATAATATCATCAGCACTCATACCACAATTTTCTAAATTATTCAAATTATCAAAAAAAGATTTAACAGCTTGATCTTGGTTATCAGGCAAATAACAACCCAATAAAGCTACAGACAGTATTATTATACAAATTCTAAACAAAGTCTTCATATATGCTCCTTGCCCATCTTAATACCAAAATAAACTATAAAAGTTCATCAAAACACTATTGTTGTTAAACTTAAAAAGTTCTACTAAGATAGTTTGCGCTAGAACAAATAAACATAATACACAAGTCTATACCAATTTTATCTTTTATCAAGCCTTGTTAAATACCAAATATTATATTGATTTATAGAAATTAAATATTTAAATAATGTTTTTATAAAAAAATGCTTTATCTAAAGAATGTCCATAGACTACCAGAAAAATTATTCTATAAAAATTAATATTATAAGAGCATAATAATTACACTTAATAAAAAAGTTAATGAAACACATGTAAAAATAATATAAAACTTCTCACAATAAAAATATTGTTATGATTCCTGCACTGTTTTATTATTCTAAATTAGGTCCAATATAATATTGGATTTAATTTAAAACTGTATTATATTTAATATTGGATTTTAAATTTTAGATTTTAATTAAGGAGAATATTTATGAAATATAACATTATTACGGGCTTGTTTGTTTTCCTATTTTTAGCTTGCAATCCAGATTTTAACACTAATCAAAAAGATATAAAGCATCAATCTAGTAAAAAAAGACTAAAATCCAATAAAAAAAGACTAAAACTTAAAACAGAAACAAGCCTAAATCAAGAAGAAGTCCCAAATCAAGAAGCAAACCACAAAGAAGAAAAAGAAGCAAAAGAAAAGGGCATTAATAAAAAAACAGAAAACACGCTGCTTAATGATTTAAGAAATTTAATAGAAACAGCTAAAAAAGATAATGATAAATATACACAAAAGTTAAAAGAAGAATCCTTAAGCCAATACGGAATACTGGCTTTCAAAGATTTGTTCTGGCTAGATGGAACAAATGAGCAATTGTCCGCAAATACCGAAAGATCTAAAGCCTATAGAAAACGAGCTTATAGCATCTTAAATACTATTAATGACGCTTCTTTAAAGAATTTTTCAGAAATTGTAATGGCATCAGGACAAACACAGGGCATATTTAACGCCCTTAACTCACTTGGGGGTACTTTTGAAGAGATTGTTAATTTTTTGTATCCCAAAAAAGACAATTTGGGCAAATTAGAGACTTTAGTTTTAAAAAAGCTTAAAGATTCTTTGGAAAATTTTTTAGAGATAAAAAAAATCGCCTCAGAAATGATGCATAAGCTCTTATTAGACTATCAAAATAATACAAATCGTATACAAACAGACATAAATGAACTTAAGTCTTATGCAGACACACTTTTCAATCAAATGACAAAAAAAACCGAAGAAGCACTAAAGCTAAAAAATGCCATATGCTCAATAGAGGACCTTTAATTTATATATTGAAATTGTCATAATATAAAGACCTATCTTTTCCTAAAGATAGGTCTAACGTTGTTAAATACCATTTCTAAAAAAAAGATTATAAATAGCTTCTTGCTTTATTCCGCGCTAGCTTTTCAGCCCTACAAGAACGGTCATCAGAGAATAATCGCACAGGCTTTACTTTGGACAATTCTTACCTTGGTTTTTATTTCTTTATAAGAATACGCCTTAAAATTTAGAGTTGTATTTATCTCTCTATCATACAAAGTGATACAACTACTACAAATCCACAATAGTATCGCTTAATTTTAGAGTCATATTTTTAATATCTCATATTCAATATATGTACAGCCTAATATTAAAATCTTATGAATTTATCAATAATCTAAAAACAGCATCTTCAAGACTTATAAAAAATATTTCATTTATTTGGAGAAGTATTAATGAAAACTATAGTTTAAGTATTCTTTGGGGGTTTTTGATAAATTGCATTAACATTTAATTATTAAAATTTATTGGGAGGCAATATCAATATGAAAAAAATTTTAACATTGATATTAATTCTTGGCTTAACAATACAAATCTTTGCAACACAAGATAAGCTTGAAAAAAGTGTTGGAAGTATTGAAGCCATTATGAAATATAAAAGCGAAAAAGCAACTATACTAGCACCATTCCTTTTGAATTTATTTTTAACTTTAGGAATAGGATCCTTTGTCCAAGGAGATTATATTGGTGGTGGCGCAGTGCTTGGATCTCAGTTATTAGGAGGCATACTTTGCATAGCTGGAAATATTCTTGGCCATACAGATGATGAAGCAAGAGCAACAACTGGACATATAATAACAACGATAGGAGTAGGCACGATTATAGCATCCCACATAGCCTCACTTATTATTCCATTTACATTTGCAAATAAACACAATGCAAATCTTAAAAAAAGACTCGGCATTGATATTGCGGGTTTTGAACCTAATTTTGATATTGGAATAAACGGATTCCAACTGTCGTTCAAAAAGAGATACTAAATAAAATATCAAAGCTATAAAAATTAGTTACAAAAAACTACTGTAGTGATATAAATAATAAAATTTAATTAATGGAAATTTTATATAAAATAATAACAAAGACTTTATAAATTTGAAGATTTTCTTGAGAAGCTCATCATAAAAAGAAGATAAACACTGTTAATGTTTATTAGTATAATAAATCAAAATAATATAAATTTAATCCTGGCAATAAAAATGGGATCTTATCTTTAGATAGAGTTTTTAAAAGACTTTAAAAAAATATTAAAAAGACTATAACAATGCACTTTTATTGTCAAAAATTACTTATTTAATCTAATAAAAATATCTTATTATTCTGTCAAGCTTATTGTGTTGTATGTTCTCTAATATAATAATACAATTAATCTATACTAATTGAGGAGAAATTTTTATGAAAAACAACATAATTTTATGTATGTGTGTTTTTTTACTTTTAAATAGCTGCACTGTTAACCACGACACTGAAACGAAAATAAAAAAACATGCTGATAAAACAAAAAACGAATATATTAATGAAATAAAAAATTTAATAGCAACAACTAAAGAAAGCATCGACAAGCGCAAACTGCTACAATCCAAACCAGCAGATCAAAACCTTGTTGATGATAAAAACAATAAGAAAGTTTTTGAGATAGATAAAAGAGCTTTTGATTTTATAAATAGTTTTTTAACAAATGATGAATTCAATAAATTTGCAACCATATTTAATAAACCAACACTAAAATCGCCGGGCAAAGTATTAAATAGTATAGCAATTCTAGAACTTAATCTGGAGCAGGTAATTATTCACTTAGGCTCAAAAAAAGATGCCTTGGATAAGGCAAATACCTCGGATTTAGAAAAGATCAAAAATTCTCTTGAACAACTATTCTCTATAAGGATTTTTTTTTCAACAATCATAAAAAGGATCTTATTAGATCATCAAAACAATAAAAATTCTAAATCAGAAGAAACCTATTTCGATACGATATACAATCAGTTTAATGAAAAAAATAAAGAGGTTGGAAATCTGAGAAAAACCATATTATCACTGCCTAATTAATATGCGGGTTTAAGTAAATTAAACCTTTAAATATAAAAGTTTATTATTTACCATTAATATTGCTTTAATTAAACGCTCAGAAATTTAATTACACGAACAAAAAAATAAATGGAAATTAATTGACAAATAACAACCAATTAACCTTTAAGAAGTAAAAATTGCAAAAACAATTATTTTAATATTAAAATAAACATAATAAGAGATTTACTTATAATAGAAAACTTTACTATTAATTTCAGACAGGTTAAATCGACATTAAGAGATAAAATTTAAATAAATGATGTTGATCGGCCCGAAAGTATTCTGAAAACTGTCAAAATTAAAATCGAAAATTTAAATAAACTAGAGGAGCTTTTAGAAAAAATGAAAAATATCTTAAGAATCCAAAGAACAGTGAGCTTGTTTTATTAAAATAAGCAAGCATGTCCAAATTGTTGAACCAGTACCACTATATTAGGATATTAATTTACAAAAATTAATCAAGGATATATAAAATAAATTTTAAAAAAGTTTAAGTTGTAGTAAAATATTTAATTTTATTAATTAAATATTGAATATTGAATCAAATTAAATATTTAATTATAATAAGTATAAATAAATATGGAATGATATAAAGGAGAGTATTTATGAAATACCATATAATTGCAACTATATTTGTTTTTCTATTTTTAGCTTGCAGTACAGATTTTAATACTGATCAAAAAGGCATTAAATACCCGCCTACCGAAAAATCAAAGCCCAAAACTGAAGACTCTAAGCAAAAAGAATTAAAGCCTAAAACAGAAGAAGAGCTTAAGAAAAAACAAGAAGAAGAACTTAAGAAAAAACAACAACTAAAAAATACACTATCTAATGATTTAAAAAAGCAAATAGAAACAGCTAATGAGCATAAAGAAAAGTATAAAAAAAAAATGAAAGAAGAACCCGAAGATCAATATGGGGTACAGGCTTTCAAAGGATTGAATTGGGGGCCGGGGACTGAAGATGTATCTGCCAATACCGAAAGATCTATAAGATTTAGAAGACATACTTATACTATTTTAAGCACTCTGAGTCTTCATGAATTAAAGGAATTCTCAAATATTGTTATAAATGAAAATAAACTAGTGCCAGTAGTAGATATGTTTAATTTCTTTAGCTCTATCGGGGGAGCTCTTGATACAACAACTGATAGCTTATATCCCAAAAAAGACAATCTGGACAAACTAGATCTGTCAGATTTAGAAAAACTTAAAAATTCATTTGAAGAAATATTGTCTGCAAAAGAAAGAGTCGCAAGCGGGGCAATGCAACTTGTAAGAGATTATAAAAATCTAAAAACAGATATTAATAAGCTTAAATCTTATTTAAATGACCTTTACAATGAATCTGAAGAACAAGCTACAAAAGCAGAAAATCTAGAAGAGTTTATAGTGTCAAAATATAAACTTTAATGTTTCGCTTTTAAAATTTATTAACAATTTAAAAATGTATATTTAAGCTTTTGTGGAAAAATATTTTATCTATTTGAGTAGGCATCACCATTAATATTACTTTTGGCTTAGAAATTCTTGTATTCTTTCTGCTGAAAAAGTTTTTACAGATATCATAAAAAGCATATTCAGAATCAAAATAAATCTATTTAACAAACTCATCTACACTTATAATTCCTGTGGAATTTAGATGGAAAATCATTTGTTATTTTTTATTAAACTTTGGTTTTAAGTGTATTATAGATTTAATGGTCTAAAAATGTGTGAACATTTGATTTTTACTATTTAAATTGATTTTAATTTTATCTTTTAATTTTATACTTTTTAGACACGCTATATATTCTTTTGCCCTCTTTAAATAAAGAATCTTTTATCATTTATCTCTATGAATGATAAAAGATATGTTGTTTAATATTAAGCAAACTATAATTCGATCTTTAAAAAGATTTAATCCAAAATAGATAAGTTATAAAGCCTTCTAATATCTTTTATTTAAAAAATGTTAATAGTATTCTATTTTCTATCTTTTTCTATTATTTCTAAATTTATACACCACAATAATAGATAATGTACAAAAAATCAATATTAATAAAACAAATGTATTTATAGCACTTATAAAATTAGTTAAAACCGAACATATAGCTAATGTTAAAAATGAAAATATACGGGATATTATGCTATTAATAGAAGTTATAGTCCCCAAAACCTTTGAATCTATATTTTTTCTTAAAAAATATTCTAAATTATTAGAATAAATGGCAATTAAAATTACTAAAAATGTGATTACAGCAATAAATATGTAAATATGTGAAACTATTTTTATTAAAACTGACAATAAAGATATTGTGGTTAAAATAATATAAATATCATATTTTGAATGTTTAATTTTTCTAAATGCCCATGCTCCTGCAATATCTGATAAACGAAATAGCACATAAATAATTCCAAATATACTAACGGATATGGTTTTGTCAATAAAAATTGCTTGCCAGCACAAATAAAAAGGTTGATAAAAAAATTGAATAGAGCCAATCAAAATAAATAATTCTAAAAGTTCTTTAGATTTCAATAATGTTATTACAATTTTTTTAAACTTTATAAGATATAAACTTAAATCTTCTTTACCATGATTATAATGTGGATTTTTATCATTTGGTATAAAAAAAATTGTAATTAAAGACGCTACCAAATATATTAATAATAAAATTAGATAAATTTTTATATCAATGTACAAATATAATACACTTCCAATGTATCCGCCTAAAATAGCACCAATACTTAGGATTATTTTTACAAATGATATAAAAGCTTTTAGCTTTTTTGAGTTATTTTGATATGTTTTAGTAAAGCTAATGTCAATCGTGCCGGTGCTAATAGCAGCTAACATCCCATATATAAACCATGAAACACAAATAAACACGAATGAAGAGGTTTTAAAAACAATAAAATAAGAAATCATTAATAGAAAAATTGACACCAAGTAAACAATTTTTCTATCAAAAATATCTGATATTACACCTGATGGAAATTCAAAAATAATAATTGCTACCATATAACAAATTTGTACCATAGCAATATCTTTTAGTGATAACCCTTTATTTATTAAAATAATAGTTAATACAGCATGTGGCAAAGTCCTTGCAAGTTCTGACAAAAATAATGAATAAAAATAATATCTTTGATGTTTGCTTTCTATCATAAATCTTTATTATATTTTATTTATATTTTAAAAAAAAATATAAATAAAATATAATAAATTGCAATTACTAATACCAATTTCTTTATTTAAAAAATTATTTTTTCCATATTCATTGACAAAGTCAAAAATAATATCAACAACAACCATAATCAATGCAATTATGTTATTAGTAAAAAAAAGGGGGCTTGATGGTTTTTATTTATTAATATTATTCTACTTTTTAATTTAAAAGATGATGACCTTTTTATAATTCCCATGTCAATAAATTAACGACAAGACAAAATATTTGGAATATAAAATGGACCAATGCTTGAAAAATCATTGATATAGACAATATTTATAAGTGGAATAGAACTTTAAATACAAAATTTATTAATTAAAAAATATGCCTAAAAGAGGCCTGACTGCCTTTAAATATATATCTTTTACTTAAAAATAACGGGGGACAACGTAGAACCCCAATTATATAGCTAAAAAATAGGGGTGTGGCGGTTTTGAATTTAATAAAACAAATTTAAGATTCATAGTAAACTCATTGATTTTAATTCCTAAATTTATGCTTGAATATAAATTCTATAAAATATTTGCTATTTAAAAATAACTTCTTTTTTAAAAAAATCTTAAACAACAGTGTTTATATAATTAATAGTAGTCCTTGCTGGCCTTTAGGCCTATATAATATCGTCATTAACACCTCCGTCCTTATAAATCACTGCCCCTGCTAAAGTTTCTAATTTGCCCATTTTTTCAATAGTTGCTTTTGTATTTTAATAAATTCTACAGCTCTAAATCATAAATTATTCAAATCCTTGCTCTTAAATATATATATAAATTTCCTTTAAATGGCCTATTCCTTCTAAAATATTTTTAAGTGCTCGTCTCACCATTGATTATCAAAACACATTGTCGCTAATCAAGATATTGCCCAACTTATTAAACCGTGCTTATTAAGCGTGCTTCTTTGCAAAATTTATTATAATCAAAATTAAAAGCATCCTCCGTTGCTTATTACTGACAATTTATTGTCAATTGAGATCAATTTACCTTTTTCTTTGATAATATTTAATTTTTTCAAATGCTTTAACCAAATAAAATTTCTCTGTTTGGTAAATGATCTTTTAAATTTTTAGTTGCTTTTTTGTATATATTTCCTTATTTATTAAATCAGTTATTTACAATTTCTAACTTTATATTTTATATTTCAATAATATTAAAGATTAACTTGCTTATAAAATTTTCTTATTGTTCTTCTGATTCCTTATATTTTTTTAAAAGTTTATTAAGAAAATCTTTTTTATTTTTAAAAATCTCATCCATCATAAAACTTACAAACCTAGAATTGCTTTTATAAAAGTCATAACTTTCCTGGTTTTTGAGTTTAAATCTTAATGGTTTTATTGGATTTTGTTTTGATTTTTTTATTGTGCCATTTGTTTTATTTTTAATAAATCTTATAGAGGCCCTTATTCCATTATTGGTAATAAAATTTTCTTCTAATATTCCCGCCTCAATTGCAGCGGCTAATTTTATATATTCATAAGACTGTGTCTTTGCTAATTTAAAATCTGATAAAAAATCTTTAAAAGATTTATATCCTCCTTCTAAATAGAGCTTCTTATCATTTATTTTCTTAAGGATCTTCATGGTATCAATAATATTATATATTTCCGATTTAATATTATTTTTTAATTGTGTAATTAATCGCTCAAATTCTTCTTTTCTTTGATTCTCATTGCTTTGATCAAGAATATAATTTAAATTATTTTCTGAAATTCTTTTATTAATTTTTAAATTAATGTTTTTTTTATTCATATTTTTGCCCTTATTTCCAATAAGTCCGGCATGCCGGACTTATTAAGTTTGTCAATTTTTACAATTTTCCCAAAAAAACATCCAATATTTTTTTATATTCAATAATGTAATCTTTTGAAAAATCAAATTTTTCATTACACCCTATTCTTTTATTTAAATCTTCTCTTTCGCTTATGTATCCCAAAAACCCGCTTTTCATGCTTACTATTTCCATTAATTGCTTGTGAGTAACATTTTTTTTAAACCTTGTAATAACAATAAATATTGGTATTCCAGCAACTTCTTTTATATACCTTCTTAATGTTTCAAATCCTTCAACTGCCCATTTTTCTGCCGTCATTGGAGATATTACATAATTACTGCCAATTAAAGAAAGCTTTAATGTGAAATTCCTTTTGGGGTTAGTATCAATTATAATATAATCGTAGTTGTCTGCTATGGAATTTAATTTCGTCTTTAATGAAAATTCAATTGGAAGATGCCGGTTATCATAATAATACTCTCCATTTAATTCATCAACTGTTATATAACTAGGTATCAAAGCTATATTATTTTCAACATTAATAATGCTTTTATTAATATCTGTACCGTCTTTTATAACATTTCCTATGTTCATTTTAGATACATCGAAATTTTTTGTTTCTAATTCATTATAATAATAACTTGTAGTAGCAGCTTGATCATCTGTATCGATCAAAAGTACTTTGTACTTTTGCGATAATAGATTTGCAAGTATTATTGAAGTTGTGCTTTTACCAACACCTCCTTTAAGGCTTGCAATTGTTATTATTTTTGATTTTTTTCTATCCATCTTATAATTATTCCTTTTTCTGGATATTTTTTACCGTAAAATTCATATACGTGTTTCTCTAGTTTTGTAAACATATCAATACAAGCCATATTATATGGTGTATTTCCTTTTTCTTTTTTTAATAAACGAAACAATCCCTTAAAGTAACAAAAAACGCTTCCTTTTTTAAATCTAAATTCTATGTAATGTGCTTTTGATAATCCATATGACTTTATGGTTCCGTTTATTTCATATTTTACGAAAATGTTTTTTATAGGTTTTCTATATCCATAGTAAATACCTAAAAATTTGTCCCCTTCTTTTATAGAATATAAACGAACCTCTTCGACTTTCATTTGATTAAATAGTGTTCTTAATGATATACGACATTCATTTCTTTTATTATCAATTCCCAATTTATAAATATCCATCATTATTTTTGTATGATACATTGTTTTATCATTTTCTTTTTCAATCTTTATGAAACGATCTTTATTTTTACATTTAATTCTGGGCTTCTCTATTTTTATAGATTTTATGATGTTTTTCATATATTATCCTTATATAACATCTTTGTTTAACAATCTTTGTACAGGTTATTTTTCGTTTTCTTTATAGTTTCTAATAGTTCATAATAATAGACATTAAACACTTTATCATATTCTGGGTTTTTTTTGCTATTTAGATAATTTTTTATAATTGGCTTTAAAGTTTTTATTTCAAATTCTTTTTTCAATTGTTCTATTAGTATGTTGAAAATATTTACTTTTATATGTATATATTTTTTTGCAATACTTTCTTTTTTAATTTCAATTGATTTTTCTAGTTTAAGCTTTATTTCGTCTAGGTCTTTGTATTTTTTATTTTCAATAATAAAGTGGGGTTTGGTTTTATAATTTTTGTATATGTTTTCGATTTTGAGTTTCAGTTGCTTAGTTTCATGTCCTTTTTTTTCTAATTGCTTTTTAGTTTTGCTTAGTATTTCTTTCAATATTTTTTGCTTTTTCTTAAAACAAACTTTGTTTTTATTTTTTGTTAAGTTGGTTTCAATTTTTTTTACTATTTTTATTATTTCAATTGTTTTATTCTTACTAATGTTTAATTTTAAAATGGACTTAGCTTCTTTGGATAAAAAGTTGCATTTATTGAAATATTTTTTTATTTGACATTTTTCTATTTTGTTGTTTTTTATATTTTCTTCTTCTTCTTTATTATTATTGTTATTATTATTACACTCCTCTAAATTTAGATTCCCCTTTTTATTAAATTTGTCTTTAAGGTAGTTGTTAACCCTTGCTTGGAATCTTATATCTTTTTTTTCTTTAAAGTGTTGATTGATTTTAAGGTAGCATTCTTTTTTTGGATAATTAAGTTTGTAATAAATTTCAGTTCCAAAATTTACTCCCAAATGTTTATGGTAGTTAGTTGTAACTTTTAGTACTTTTTCTAATTTGTAAAGATAATTTTGCATTGTTTTTAGTTTAACAGTTGACTGTCCATTTCTTTTTAAATTTTCATTAAAGTAATAAAGTATATTGCTTTGGGTATATTTTTTATATTTACTGTTTATATACTTTAGCGTTGAGATAAAAACTATTAATTTGTGTTGTAATTTATTCTGGCAAGGTGTGCTTTTGCGGTTGATAAATGTATCTTGCATATTAATACTCCTAGTTATTTTGATTTCTATAAATACATTTATAGCACAGTATTTAAATAAAAGCAAATACTTTTATAAAAAAATCATAAAAATTAATAATTTATTGCAATGTTTATAATTGGGAAGATTGCAATTTAGCCTGAAGACAAGTTGATTTTAATTCTAATTTGAGCTACACTACAACTAGTGTAGAAGAATATTTTCATATTAACTACCTATTTATTTTTGATCATTTTATGAGAGGCAAGCAGGGCTTATATAGGTTCTTTGGTCAGAGAACTTATGTAAGCCCTGAGCTTTTACAAAAATTTTTTGTTTAAGAGACAGTAAAAATAGTTTTTGATACTTTTTACATATGTACTAAATTAAAGAATAAAAACATTAGAGGAATTTAGTTGTTAATAATAATCTGAATTTAGATCTGGAAAATTCAATAAGAGGGAATTAAATTTTTAAAAGCTCATATAAGTTTATAAAAAAATTAAATAGCGGTATCAAAAATTTTAAAGGATATGGGTATAAATATTTAAATTTTAATTGATTGGGAATTTAATTTGACAACATTATTGATATATTGTATTAACTATTTGGCCGTAGAGTTGCTTATATAAAAATGTAGATGTTAGTTACATGTCTTAATATAATATTGGACATGATATTTAATATCTATTAATAATGATTATGAAAGTTAAGAATCTTTTATTTAGTTAGCAAATATGTATTAATAGATATTAAAGAAAAGACACTATTAAAAGCAAAGAAAAATATTAGCAAGGATTGAAAAAAGATCGGGGGGGTATATCTTCTTTAAAGATGTGTTATTTAATATAATTATATAATTAAAAAATTATAAAGTGTTTATGTCTTTTTAATGGTCCGAGTTATTTTTAATTTTTTGACGTGATTTTTCTTTTTCTAGAGGCATACTATTGAATGCACTTCATCAGCTTTGTTTGCTTCAAATATTTTAATTGCGTATTTTTTATTTAACCAATAGTACAGCTTTTGTGTGCTCTTTAGAGCTTTTTATATTTTCTTTAGTAAACTTGATTACATTTGAGTTCTCAAATGCATATTTTAAATTATAGTGGTTTTTGAATTTTGAAGTTTTGTGTTTTACAAAAACAACTTATTATAATACATAATTAATTTTGTTTTTTAGGCATTTGTCCAACATGCATAAAAATATATTTATACAATGTTATGCTATTTTTATATCAACTGAATAGGAATTGTAAACTGTGATTAAACTAAAATTAATAAAAACTTTTATAAAAAATAAATTTAAGCTCAATTAAGAAAATAATTATATTAAAAAATAATGCTTTAAAAATTATATTTTAACAAAAATTATGAATTAAATGATAATCAAAAATTCCCAATAAGCAAATTGTCTATATACTTAAGCATATTTTTTTATTAAAAAAGTAATCAACAAGTACATTGGATTATTGGTTTGTTGGACGAGCAACATTAAAATCAAAATTATATATATAGGAATGGACGATATTGGTTATGTAATATTGCAAAGTGGCTGCCGAGCTCTTCAAAAAATAGGTCAAAAAGTTAATTGGGGGACATATGAAACGCGGAGTTTTCGGCCAAGCACAAAGAGATAATTTGAGAGCAGTTTTATTACATTGCTTGAAAAAAGTAGAAAATAAGGAAATAGTTGTTGATTTTGACCAAGATTCCAAAAATACAGTATTTTAACTAGCAACTTAATGTAAGCTATTAACAATATTTTTAAAAGCAAGAATGTAAATATTTGTGTCGATAAATAGATTAGCCAAGGTAAGTATTCCGAAAGACTGTCTATTTGGTATTAAAGACCTTTGGAAATCAATTACGCACAAGAACACGCGATTATCTAGAAACGCTACCATATGACCAAAAAGAGATATAAGAGTGCAGCAGAAGAGAGTATGTACAAAGAGCAAATTAACAAATTAGAGACTTATAGAAAAAGTAGTTTACTTTGAGGAAATAATTCTATATTTTAAGGGCTTTCAACTAAAAAACAAAAGAATTGTTAACCTATAATTTATATGAACTTTAGATAGATATAGGTTTATATAAATTAATTTATCGGGGTTGAATATGCTTTTTATGATATCTAAAACTTTTTCAGGGGAAAAAATACAAGAATTTCTAAGCCAAAAAGCATATTAATAGTAATACCTTACTCAAATAGATAAAATATTTTTTCACAAAAGCTTAAATATACATTTTTAAATTGTTAATAAATTTTAAAAGCGAAACATTAAAGTTTATATTTTGACACTATAAGCTCTTCTAGATTTTCTGCTTCTAGAGCTTGTTGCTTAATTTCATTAACCAGTTCATTTGAATAAGATTTAAGCTTATTAATATCTGTTTTTAGATTTTTATAATCTAAAAAAAGTTTTTTTACTTTTCCTGCAACACTTCCTTTTATATATAATATTTGTTCAAATGAATTTTTAAGCATTTCTAAATCCGCCATATCTAGTTTGTCTAGATTGTCTTTTTTGAAATATAGGTGATCACTTGCTATGTCAAGAGCTCCTCCAATAGCGCTAAAAGAATTAAATATACTTACTACTGATGCTAGTTTATTTATATCTTGAATAATATTTGCGAATTCCTTTAATTCATGAGGATCCAGGGGGCTTAAAACAGTATAAGTGTGTCTTCTATATCTTATAGATCTTTCGGTATTGTCAGACATCCTTTCAGTCCCTGGCCCCCAATTCAATCCCCTAAAAGACGTCATCCCGTAATGGTCTTCAGGTTCTTTTTCCATGCTTTTTACATATTTTTCTTTAAAATTGTAGGCCGATTCTATTTGCTTTTTTAAATCATTAGATAGTGTAGTTTTTAGTTGTTGTTTTCTTGGTTTTTCCTTCTCTTCTTCTTGTTGTTTTTTCTTAAGTTCTTCTTCTGTTTTAGGCTTTGATTCTTTTTGCTTGGAGCTTTCAGTTTTGGGCCTTGATTTTTCAGTAGGCGGGTATTTAATGTCTTTTTGATCGATATTAAAATCCGGCCTGCAAGCTAAAAATAGAAAAACAAATATAGTTGTAATTATGTGGTATTTCATAAATACCCCCCTTTACATAGTTTCATATTTATTTATTTATTTATGCTTATTATAAGCAAATATTTTATTTAATTAAATACATAGTATTTAATTAAATAAAATAAATAAATTTATTGTAGCTTAAACTTTTTTAAGATCTATTTTTATATATCCTTGATTGATTTTTCCCAAATTTGTTATTAGGGAGATAGTATGTTTTATTTATGAAGTGAATAAGGTTGCTTTTTTATAATTATTTAAATCCCAATGCGTTTTATTAAGGCAATATTAATAGGAAATAATGAACTTTTTTATTAGGCCTTTATATTTAAAGGCCTAATTTGCTTTAAAAATCCTTATTAATAAGTTTTAATTCATAATGTTGGGATAGATATTGATAATATAGTGTTCTTCAGATTTCCAACCTCTTTATTTTTTTCATTAAACTGATTTAATATTGTGCCCAGGTATTCTTCTAATTTAGAATCCTCTGTTTTTATAGAATTTGTATTTTTTTGATAATCTAACAAAATCTGTTTTATGCTTGTTGAAAAAAATTTCCTTATAGAGAATAATTGTTTAAGAGAATTTTTAATCTTTTCCAAATCTAGGGTATTTGCCTTATTTAAAGCATCTTTTTTTAAGTCTAAGTGATTAATTGTTTTCTCTAGGGTAAGCTCTAAAATTGCTATGCTGTTTAATATCTTGCCGGGCGATTGTAGCTTTGGTTTGTGAAATATTTTTTCAAATTCGTTGAATTCATCATCTGTTAAAAAACTATTTATAAAGTCGAAAGCTCTGCTATCTATCTTGAAAGCCTTCTCCTCATTTTTGTTGCTTGCAGGCTTTTGATTTGCCGGTTTAGCTTGTAGCAGTTCGTTTTTGTCTATACTTTCTTTATTTGTCGCTATTAAATTTTTTATTTCATTAATATATTCGTTTTTTATTTTATCAGCATGTTTTTTTGTTGCTGCTTCAGTATCATTGTCGAAATTACAGCTATTTAAAAGCGAAAAAACACACATACATAAAATTATTTTGTTTTTCATAAATATTCTCCTTAATTGGCTTAGATTAAGCCTATTATTATATTAGAAATCATACAACATAATAATGTATTTTGTTGTTAACAAGTATAATTTGTATAAAAAATAATATCCTCATCTTGTATTAATAGGATTAAATTTACATTGTTTTGTTTTTTTATACTTATAAACATTAATCAAATTTTAGATGCCCACTTATTATATTTTTAATTTTTATTCTTATTTGATCTTTTTTAGATAAAATAATTTTTATTTAGAAGGGGATTTCCTTTTAGATCTATCAGAAATTAATCTTCTTTTGTCTTGGGTTAATATTAAAATATTCTTATTTTTAATATTAACCACCCAGGGCCCGATTCATTTTAATTTAAAGTCTTTTTTAGTAATAAATGCTGACATACGGTATGATATATTATCCCTTATTATTGTCAGAATATTTACCATTTTATTATTCAAATTATTCCCTTATAAAAAATTCTTTATTTTTTAAATATCTTTTTAAACCTTTATGCCAAATTAGATATTTTCTTTTGTAAGGTCTTTTATATATAAACACCTTTTATTTGAAAAATTCATTTTTTACTTTATAATTTCAAATTACTATTATAAAGTAAAACAAAATTTTACTATTTTTTTCAAATTCTCTATTTTATAATCTTTTTATAGGCTCATTTATACTTAAAGCGTTTAATTTTTTCTATTTTAAAATATCCCGAGAGAACTCTTTTGCAAGATCTTAAATGTCAATGCAGTATTTTTGTAACCGATTTATATAACTTTTATTTATGCTTTGTAATTCTTCTTTGCGATTTTTATATTTTCGGTTTTCTTTTTTTGATAAATTTATTTGCAAATTCTTTAATTTTTTGATTTTCTTCTTTTTGGGTATATTCTAACCAATCTTCAAGTGTTTTATTTTTACCATGTAGTTTTCTAAATAATGAGTATTCTCTATCCCACTTAATAGTAACATCCTCATATTCTTTTATGATATGTATTTTTGATATATGGTTTTTAGGGAATTTAATCATATTAACTCTTCCTAACTGTTTAAAATTATTATAGCAGTTTGATTCTTTTATTTTTTGAATTTTGTGACTCGTAGCAATAACTGGTTATAAATATTCTATAAACAGATCTGATTTTTGGATTTTTACTCAACATATATGTTTTAATTTTAAACTTGTGATGCTATTATTGCAAATGTTTGCTGGTGGATTATTAATGTTTTTACCCTTTTATTCTAAAACCTTTTTTCAATAGTTGATATAATTAAAAATATGGCGATCTTTTTTAGAAATAATGAATCTAGCAATGATTATGATTGTATGTTTTAGGCCTTTCAATTTGGATTAAAAATATGAGTTCTTTATAGGCAGGCTTTATTATCTAAAATATAAATAGTGCAAATACTTTTACAGTATTTTAACGATTTTGTCAAAATTACAGGGATATGGCATGGTAAATCATGTTTTTCCTAAAATCCAAAAAAATTAAATTGATATATAATGGCAAAGGCAGCGCTCTTTTTTGGAATGCAAAGCCATGTAAAGTGAATCATTAAGCCATGTAGATTAATTGGAGTTTAGCATAGTGGAAGGCAGTTTAAAATATTTTATCTTTTTTACTTTTTCTTCTTTCTAAATAGCATATTTTCATATTTGGTGTTTGTATATTGATATCTTGTTGGAATGTTGCTTATAAAAGAATTGCCAACAAGACATAGCAAATTAATCCTTTATGCGATATCTTAAAGATTTATTTTTATTTTTTTTAATTGTGCACTTTAACTCAATTAAGGAAAAATTTTAGATATAAAAAGCCTTCAAAATTGATCTATATTAAAACAAACATGTATGGTCATTGCCGAATTTTTTATTTTACCAATTGCCTCATTTAGAGTTGTTAATATACCGTTATGCCCATTTTTATTTTCATCTTTAAGCTCATCATATACGCCTTCAAAATATGTTTCAACATTGCGCATAAGTGTTTTTATGCATTTTTTAGCTTCAATTTTATCTTCATTGCTTGAATTTTTTAAATATACCTTTATTAATGAATTTTGATTATTGAAATTATCTACTGCCTTTTTAAGGTCATTGTATTTGCTAATGCTATTGTCATTTCCATTAATTACTGCTATTTTTAACAATTCATCTAGCAAATTTATCATCTTTAATCCATTTTCTAAATTACTTTTAGCTGTTGGTGATGCGTTATAGCCTGACCCAATTAATGCCTTAAAAGCCAAATCAATCTTTTCTGATGACTTTTTAATTGCTTTAACTAGCTTAGGAGTATCTTTTACTTCAATATTTTTACTATTTTTTTTGCTTTTCTTTTGAGAATTAACCTCTTCATTGGACTTTTCAGCATCGATTTTGGCTTCACTCGCCAATGTTAAGAGATCTTGAGTACTTAATGTTTTTATTTTTCTTTCACTTAATTCATTTAAGTTTTGCTCACCAGCTGTTAAGGCCATCAAGCTATTTTTGTTCACTTCTTTTGCGGCTTTATTTTCGTACCATTTACACGAACTGATTAAGCTCATCAATATTAATAATACTACTTTTTTCATTTTGAAACTCCTAAATTAAACAATAATAATTGTTATTAATATATAATGCAATTCTAATGCTTTAACTATTGTGCATTATGAAAAATGTCTTAATACTATTTATCTAGCACCAAAGGCTACCTATGCCAACAAGTTAAAACTTAATTAGAAAATCTGTGTTTTTACAATGTTGTGTTAACTGTGTAATAAATAAATTATTAAAATTAAGCTTTTTGTATCAAGGGGATTAATAATTTAGCTTTTAAGTATTTGGGGGTAGTTATTTTAATAAAGATATTACTTACTGAGGGATTATAATCAAAAAAAGATATAATCAAGCACAGCGTAGAGATCTTGTTATAAAATAGTATTCATTGAAGAGATTTATTCTATTGATAAGGCAAAAAATACTAAGCATTACTTTATTCCTTTTATATTGATTTTAGCAAGGAGCTCTAATAATTGTTGTAAGCAAAGAAGACGGTAATTTTATAATTCTGGAATAAAAGTGTAAGAGATGAGTACAGCTACTAAAAGTCGCTATAATCAAACTTAAAGAAGATTATGAAAAAACAAAAAAAATACAAAATCTAATTAAAAACTTAATTAAGTTACATTAACTTAATTAAGTTTTCTACTATTTTTGCTGAGCTAGAAGAAGCTTTTTTTAAAAATTTTTTATAATCATCATAATTATTCTCATTATTAACTATATCAGATATTCCCCGGATGATTATAAAGGGAATTTTAAAGCCGTATGCTACTTGAGCCATTGCGGCGCCTTCCATGTCTATTGCGATTGCGTTTTCAAATTCTTCTGGAATTTCTTGAAAAGTTTGATGATCAATGAATTGGTCTCCAGTAATTATTAAGCCCATATATGAGGTTATATTGTTTATTTTTATTTTAGAAGTTTTCCCTATAAGAGCAGTGTTTGCTTTAAATTTTTTAGGGTGTTCTGGAACATGTCCAATTTCATATCCAAATCTATGCAGATCAAAATCGTAACTTATTGTTTCTGTAGATATTACAACGTCTCCTATTTTTATAAATTTGTTTTTATCACTATAAATTCCACTAGCAACTCCAGCATTGATTATGTGACTAATTTTATATTTTGATATAATATAGCTTGTCCAAAGGGCCGTATTTATTTTTCCAACTCCTGTAGCTATGGTGATTATATTATGATCCATTAATTTCCCAATGGCAATCTTTTTTTTTCTTCTATGTTCTTCTATTGAAATATATTTTTTGTTTTGAATAATCTTGTTTATCTCTTCTATTTCTGCTTTTGTAGCTGAGATTATTAAAATATTACTTTGAGAATTTTCATTTGGGGTATTTATTTTTGACTCATTTCCCCAGCTATTTAAAACTACAGATAAAAAAAATATTAATATGTTTGCTATATTTTTGATTTTCATTAAGAAAGCTCCCTTATATGTTTTTTATTAATTTATAAATTATTATTTGCATATTTTTATAGTTTAAATAATATTGCAATATTAAACTATTTATAGGGTATTGTTTGTGTTTTATTTTTAACAATAAAATAAGCTTTTAGTTAAGAGTAAAGTTTAAATTAATATTACTAATAATATCAACACTCAAATACAAAAATCAAAAAAATAAAGATATATAAAGCAACTTACCCTATTATTTGAATGTAAGTTTAAGTAACGTGCAAAAAGAAACTATCTTGAAAGAACTTTAAAAGTGATTGCAAGATAGAAAAAGCATTGGGAATAACTAAAAATTTTAATTAAACATTTAGGTTTAATGCGGGCACTGAAGCCCATTGGTGAGTCTAAATATTTTATTTTTTATTAAAATTAAAGTGAAATTGTATTTGACAAGGATGCAAAAGATGACACCATTAATAAAAAAAACAAGCTTAAATTTAATACAGATGCATGCTCGAAAATAGTTTAAGCAATAGCAAAATTAATGCTTTAGCATTTTATACTTAGAAGTTATTGAAATGGTTTATGTGTTGCTTGATTCTAATTCCTTGTATTTTGGGGGCTGGCTCTATGTGCTTGGGATTCTATTATATGGTTTGGATATCGAGATTGGTATCAGAAATAGTTTATAACTCTAATGCTTTAGATGTGCTTATAAAAGGTTTTAAACTAAAGATTGCTTAAAGCTATAAGAGATTTTATTCAAAAAGACAAATTATATGATGAAATATTGAAATTTAAGCAAAATATTGCAAATTCCCCAATTCTAGTGATTTTTTTAAGATTTAAAATGACAAAGCTTATTGAACTTGAAAAAATCAATTAATCACCCATTTTCTAAAAAAGATGTTTAGATAAGGGAAAAATCTCAGATTTAAAAAATGCCAAAAATTCTCTTGAACAATTATTATCTATAAGACAATTGTTTTTCAACGGCTATAAAACAGATTTGTTAGATTATCAAAACAATAAAAATTTAAAATAAACTCAATGATTTACTTACAATAGAAAATTTTGTTGTTAATTTAAGAAAGGGTTTAGATCGACATTAAGAGATAAAATTTAAATAAATTTGTTGATCGGAGCCAAAATTTTCAAAACTGTCAAAATTAAAATCGAAGATTTAAATAAACTAGAGGAGTTTTTATAAAAATTGAAAAAATATCTGAAAAATCTAAAGAATTTAAGAATAATTAAGGAATCTGCAAAGGGTTTTAAAGAGCAGTGAATTTGTTTTATTAAAATGAGCAAGCATATCTAAATTTTTGAATTGGGATATTAAATTAGTATATTAATTTATAAAAATTAATCAAGAATATATAAAATAGATTTTAAAAAAAGTTTAAGTTAAAAATATTTAATTTTATTAATTAAATATTAAATATTAAATATTAAATCAAATTAAATATTTGCTTATAATAAGTATAAATAAGGAATGGTATAAAGGAGAGTATTTGTGAAATATCATATAATTGCAAATATATTTGTTTTTCTATTATTAGCTTGCGGTACAGATTTTAATACTGATCAAAAAGACATTAAGTATCCATATAATAAGCCCAGCATAGAAGAAGACCCAAATATAGCAATATAAAATACACTACTTAATGATTTAAAAAATTCAATAGAAACAGCTTACGTATATAAAGAAGAATATATAAAAAAATGGAAGAAGAACCTAAGGATCAATATGGGGTACAGGCTTTTAAGGCATTGCATTGGGGAAGCGGGACTGAAGTGATGTCTGCCAATACTGAAAGATCTGTAAGATCTAGAAGGCATACCTATACTATTTTAAGCGCTCTAGATATTGATGAATTAAAGGAATTCTCTGATATTATATTGCTAGCATCAGAGGAAGATATATTAGTCGACTTTGGCACTCTTGGGGGAGTTCTTGACACAGCAAGTGACCACTTACACCCTAAAAAAGATAAGCTAAATAATCTGGATATTTCGGATTTAAAGACGCTTAAAAATTTGTTTGACATATTATCTTATCATAGAAACTGTCTCAGCAATGTCAAAACAACTTATATTGGATTATGAAAATAATAAAGATCTTATAAAAACAGATATTAATAAGCTTAAATCTCATGTAAAGAAACTTCACAATCAATTTAGAGAAAAAGCTCACGAGGCATATAATTTAAAAAATTTTATAGTGTCAACATATAACCCGTAGGTTTAGCTTTTTAAAGTTATTAAAAATAATAATTTAAAAACAAGTATATTTTAGCTTATATAGAAAAATATTTTATCTATATAACCAAGTATTACTATTCTTATTATTGGCTTGAAAATTCTTATATTATTTTTACTAGAAGTTTATATACAAGATTAGTAATTGCTTTATCTATTCTTTTTAAGAATTTAGGTTTTCTTTTGCTTTGATGCAAGGTTTTAAGTAATATAAAATATTGATATATTAAACAAGTTAAAAGCATTTTAAATTAAATATAAGATTCATTTCTTCAAACTTACTATTTCTATGATTTCTCTAGCATTTAAATTTGCCTTTTGCAAATATTCTTCGCTTGTGCTATTCTCCCTTTTTGACTTTTGTTTTAAGCAACTTTTTATTTTAAATAGCTATGTTTTTCCCTTTTTCTTTGTAGCTATTACTAAAATGTAGTGTATCCACTGATATATCTTTTAATGCCTTTTATTATTTTAACAATTGTTAAGTTTTTCAAATAGAAATTGCAAAAAATTTTCTATACGTTAATTTAAAAAATTGTAGATATAATTTGCTTTTACAATTTACTAGCTTTTTTTAGATTCTTAGATGTTTTAGGGTTATCATTAATATATCGCTTTAGATTATGCGAGCTTTTTTAAGTTTTATTTTAAGTATAAAAAAATTGAAATCAAATTTTGTAATAGTAGATATAAATTCATTAGTGCTGTTTCGATAATATTTTAGATTGCCTTGACTGTGAGCTTTAGAGGTTTAAATGAATGTGGTTGAGTTTTGATGTAGATTGTAGGGTGTGTTAACTGGAAAAGTGTTTTTAATTAGTTGTATTTAATTGTATATAATGTTTCTTGGGCTTGACAATTAAGAGTAAGCAATTTTCAGTTTTTTAGCATTAATTCTAAAACCAAATATATTTTTGGCCACACTTAATTTTGTTTGCATTAATAGATAGTAATTTGTTTTTGTCTATAAGCTCAATAGATAAAAACAAATTAGAGAATATGCTTTAATTTGTAAACAGGTGTTCAATGTATAAGAGATTATTTTAGATTTAAAATTGCAAGGAGTTCTTATATTTGATTTTTAGATAGATGAGGCAATGGATTCTAGGGGTCTCTAATAATATTCCAAGTAATTGGTGAATAGCGCTAGAAAAATTGATATATTCACCAATTAGGAGGAATTCATTTGGATTAATTTTGTAAAAATTTTTCTGCTAATAGCTTGTCTTTTAAAAAATAAAATACCATTTATTTTTGCTTTTTTGGGGGTAAAGTTTATCTTTTTAGATTAAGGTTTAAGTTTTTAAGGCTAATCTTTGGAGTTGAAATATTTATACTATTAAAGAATTATAT
>NZ_CP124067.1:0-26437 GCF_030438365.2 [Borrelia] finlandensis | reverse complement strand
ATTTTTCTATTGGATTAGCTGTTTTTATTTATATTTTAAAAATTTTACATAAGCTTGTCGATTTCCATTTTTATATTATCGGACAATCCTCCAAATACAATTTGAACACTATTTCCTTTTTTTAATATTCCACTGGCACCTAGATTTTTGAAATAGGCGTCTGATTTAATGACTTCTATTTGTTTTAGATTAACTCTTAATCTTGATGCACATGCATCAATGTATGTAATATTATCTTTTCCTCCAAGACCCTCTAATACTTTTGAAGCGGTTTCTGATAAGCCTGTTTTTTCTGAACTCATCATGGTTTTTTCCATCTCTTCGTCTTCTCTTCCTATTGTTTTAAGATTGAATTTCATGATTGCAAATTTAAATATAAAGTAAAATCCAATAAAGTAGAAGATTCCCAAGATAGGAATTGCTATCCAATTTGTTTTGCTATTTCCTTGAAGTATTCCAAATAGGAACATATCTATAAATCCGCCAGAAAATGTTAGTCCAACTCCTACGTTTAAAAGGTGTGTTAAAAGATATGCTAGTCCAAAAAGAGGAACATATATAAAGTAATAAAGTGCTGGTGCTGCAAAAAGGAATGCAAATTCAAGAGGCTCTGTAATTCCTGTTAACATTGATGTAAAGCTAGCAGATAGTAGTAATGAAGCTACGTTTTTTTTATTTTCAGGTTTTGATGTATGGTACATAGCAAGCGCAGCCCCAGGTAATCCAAAAATCATAACAACAAATTCCCCGCTAAAAAATCTTGTTCCTTTTTCAACTTCAAAGTATACAGTATTGGGATCTGCAAGTTGTTTGAAAAATATATTTTGTGCTCCTGAGATTAATTCGTTATTTATTTCCAGTGTTCCCCCAACAGCTGTTTGCCAAAATGGCAAATAAAATATATGGTGAAGTCCAAATGGAATTAAAGATCTTTTTATTGCTCCATATGCAAATGTTCCAAAAAGTCCTGATTGTTCTACAATTCTTCCAAACGAAGTCATTGCACCTTGGATAAAAGGCCAAATAAATGTTAAAAATATTCCTACTACAAACATTGCCATTGTAGTTACAATTGGCACAAATCTTGTGCCCCCAAAAAATGCTAAGAATGTGGGTAATTGAATATTATGGAATCTGTTGTGAAGAAAGACAGCAACAAATCCTGCTATCAATCCCCCCATTACGCTCATTTGAAGAGAGAATATTCCAAGTACACTTGTATATTCCTGACTTTTTGCAGTTGCAGCTGTTTCAGGCATTCCTAATTCCAATAGTGCTTTTAAGCTTGCGCTTTCTGGTGTGATTCCTTGTATATACAAAATCCCATTTATAGTTTGATGCATAACCAAAAATCCCACTACTCCTGCTAAAGCAGCTGTTCCTTTTTCTACTTTAGCAAGTCCGATTGGAATTGCCGCTGCAAACATTAAAGGCAGGTTAGCAAAAATTACTTCCCCTGTATATTTCATAAGATAAAGTATTGAGTTAGCAACAGTTCCTTTTCCAAGGACTTCTTCCAATCCATAAGCCTGAATCATTGTTTCATTAGTAAATGCTCCCCCAATTCCCAATAAAATTCCAGCTGCTGGT
Source organism: [Borrelia] finlandensis (assembly GCF_030438365.2). Lineage (NCBI taxonomy): Bacteria > Pseudomonadati > Spirochaetota > Spirochaetia > Spirochaetales > Borreliaceae > Borreliella > [Borrelia] finlandensis. The sequence continues at coordinate 24,847 of NZ_CP124067.1, read as the reverse complement.
AAAAGTGCTATTGGAAGCATGAAGGCTTTTCCTATTTTTTGTAATATTGTAAATATAGATATAGATGCTGATGATGTTGACATAATTTTCCCCTTTTTATTAAGTGCAAATTAATTAATTAATTAAAATAATTAATTTGAATAATACGCTTAATATCTTAACAAGATTTTTTAATCTTGTAAATATCAGTATATCTAAATGATATTATATTGAATTGCTGTTTATAAAATTTTGTATTTCTAAAAAACATTAAAGATTGTTTTTCCCTTTAATTTCATGGCATTTGTTATAAAGCATTGCTTATAATCTTTATTTTTATTGAAATTATTTTAAATTAAATTTAGAAATAAATAAGATCAATTTGGCTTAGGGTGTTTACAATGGAATTAATCATCAATTAGCATTGTAAAGTTAAATTCCGATTAAATATTTATAGATTTCACTAGTTTTGTCAGAGTAATCTATGGGTAGTTTATTGTCGCTATCTCTGATATTTGGATTAGCGCCTTTTTCGATAAGTGATTTAATAAAATTTAAATCATATTTTTGAATTATGGCACTATGAAGAGCTGTTTGAGAACTTTGATTTGTTAAATTAATATTAAATTTTTTTGTTATTAAATAATTTATAATACTTTTTGCTTTTACATTTATGGCATAAGTAAATATTGGATTGCCGTTGGAAAATATTGTATTTGGTGAAAAAATATTATTATTTTTTGATAAAAATTCTTTAAAATCATCAAGTTTATCATTTTCAGTTAAATTTTGTAGTTGCTTTTTTTTCTCAATGTATAAACCATATTCTTTTTTGATTTTTATTGTCTTAAGAAAATCATCTTTATTTTCTTGCAAGTCTATGTAATAAGGGCTCGTATCTATATTATTTTTATAATATTCTATGGGAGTGATAATATTTTTTTCATCAAGATAGTAAACGTTTATTAGTTCTTTGAAGTTTATGTTTTTATTTTCTGGGATTAGATCAAATCTAACTTTATAGCTTTCAAATTTTTTAAAGGGGATTAAATTATAATTTTGATCGTAAAACAGTAATTCTGTTATTTGTCCGTTTGCATTTTTTATAACAGGAATAATATTTCCATTCTCATCAATACTTATTTCTGTTTTTTTTCCATTTAGAATAGGTAATTTATATTTATTATAAATAGGAGTAATATTTTCTTTTATTTGTTCTAGTTTTTCTTTAATTTCTGAATTTGTTGCCCCGATGTAATTTTTATAATTTGTTTGAATTTCATAAGAACTTTTTCCAATGTTTTTAGCATATTTCTCAAAACTAGCATTAAACACTGTATATAGAGGATCAAATTTTGACATCAATTCCATTCTTATTGGTACTGGAAAATTTAGTAGGTATTTTTGAAAAAATTGTTCGTTTATTTTATGTATTTCAAAAAATTCTTTTTCAAAAATATTGAAATCCTTTAATAATTGCTTTTCAGTGAAGTAATAAGATAAATTTGAACTAATAATAAAAAGAGTAAAAAAAGTTAAATAATATAAAAAGTATAAATTTTTTAATTTATCTTTAATTTTATTTCTTAAATTTTTATTGAAAATTGTAAAAGATAAAAATCCAATAACAAGGTACCCAGAATATAGAAATATTTTGCTTAGCACATAATAACTCATTTTACATCCTTTTAAAGTTTATTTTTAAATTATATCAAAATATTTATATATTTTTATTTACTTTACTTTATTTTACTAAAAGCATACAATTAGGCATTAAATGAAGAAGTTTTTAATATCCGTTTATTTTTTATTGTTTTATGGTTGTTCAACTATATCTTTGGTAAAAATACCAGAAAAAGATAAAATAAATTTAACTGTTTTATCATCTTTAATGAATTATCCTGATTTGAAGATTTCAAATTTTAAAATAAAAGACTACGAACATTTACATTATTCATCTGATTTTGAAAGCTTGAGTGATAGTAAAAATAGTGCTTATATTTACGTTGATGAATCTAGTTTCAATAATAATATTAATTTTATTAAAGACCTTTTTATTTATAATAAGAAATTATATAGAATACTTATTGCTTATAGCTTGACCCAAGGCGCATCTTTTAAGGCAGAAGTTTTATCTTATCTTGAAAAACAAAAAATTATGAAAAATTTTTCATTGAAAATAAATTTTCCAACTGCTAAAAAATTTATGGATAATAAGTATTGGATTGTAATTGCAAAAAACCATTTAGATTCTCTTGTTAAGAGTAAAAATTATTTAGTCTTGGCGAATGTAAAGATGGAATATATACTCAAAAAGTTTTTAACTTGAGAAAGCTTTTTACTCCAGATCTTCAAATATTTTTTTAATTCGTTCTTTTTTTTCAAGTTCATATTTTTCCAAATCAAGAGCTATTGATTCTTTAATTTTATCTGTATTGTGGAGGTAGATGTTGGCTTCTATTTTTTCTTTTGTGTTTTTAATTTTTAAAAATTTTTTACTCTTTTTTATTTTATCTATTTTGACAAGATCATTAATTATGCTTAATTTTAAATAAATTATATTTTCAGTTACTTGGAATTCTTTTGCTATTGTTTTTTGGGGGTACTCTTTAGATTTATATTGAGATAATTTTAATTTTAATGTGGTTGTTGGAATCAATATGTTTGCTGCAAATATGTTAGCTTCTGTTACCATTTGACTATCTTGAATGTCATTATAATAGTTTTCATTTTTAGATAGATTTTTTATTTGATCTTGATGCATCAAATAATGCCCCAAGTATTTTGCTATTGTAAATCTTTTATTTTCAAGACTCATGTTTTCATTTATATATAAAGATTTTTTATTTAATTGAATATATCCTGGAAAATCTTTATTCTTATCTTGAAAACTTATTTCGAAAATTTTAAGATCTTCCCCCATGGCAATTTTTACTATAGGAACAGGAATAAGCAATATTTTATGTTTTGATATTATATAATCCGAATAGGCTTTAGAATTTTCAATACAAGAGCTGAATTTGTTTTCATTCATTTAATATAAATACTCTCCTTTCTGTATTGTATAATATAAGTTAATTATGAAATACTGTTTTTCTTTGATTTTAATGGTTTTTATTTGCTCTTCTTGCAAGATTTTAAATATTGCTGAAGATTTAGAAAAGAATTTTGAAAAAATTGAAAGAGCAGATTATTTCCTTTATTTTTATCCAGAAAGTCAAATATACATTAAAAAAGATAAATTGAGTAATAAATTTAGTGTTTTTTTAAATGTTATGCTAGATTCAAATTTAAATTTTACTAAAGGTTATTTAAAATTAATTCAAGATAATAAATATATTGGAAGTATTGCCATTTCTAAGGTAGTTAGTATTGGAAATTTTAAGTTTTTGTACATTAATCTTGATAAAGATAATTTTACTCTTATGTCAAAAGCTTTAACCCCTTACAAAAAGCTAGTCTTTTTATTTAACGAGGATTCTTTTCAGGTTTGGACTAAGGATACCTTGCAATATGATCCAAGATTTATTGATGTTAATTTCAAGAATACAAAAAATACTTTAGAATATGCATTTAAAAATAAAATTTTATAAAAAAACTTACATATTATGGACTTTCTTGAAAATTTTTAAAAAATATTTATTACTTTTTTATTTACTATTTTTAACATTGTCTTGTTCTACAATCTATTTTGATGGCATTCCCGAATTAAAAAAAGATTCCAAATATATTAAATTAATTCAAGAGAATAATAAAATTTCTTTAAGACATTATTTTACTGTTTCTAATGCTTGGAACTTAAGGTACAAAGAACCTTTATTTTTAAAAGTTGGAAATGATATAATTGCCTTATTTCTATTTAATCGGCATAAGCTAATTGACAATAAATATCTTCAAACCTTTTTTAGCGTTGGAAGAGACATTTCTTTAAAAGCTTATTTAAAGCTTATTAAAGCAAGAAAATTTGTTATTACAAATAGTTCTGAAAAGATTATTAAAACTATTGTATTTTCAAACTTACCCGACAGCGAAGATATTTTTTTCCAGAACAATATGCTTAATAAGGCGCATTAGGCCTTTAAAAAAAATTAAAAGCCTAATAATTATTATTGAAAATATTTTTAAACAATAAAAAGGAAAGTTTTATGGGTAAATATGTAAAAGGTTTATTTTTTCAATTTAAAAACAGTGATATTAACTATAAAAAGGAAATTCTTGCGGGCATTACTACTTTTTTAAGTATGTCATATATTATAGCTGTTAACCCAACAATACTGTCTAACACAGGCATGCCAATTGGTGCGCTAGTTACCGCAACCTGTCTAACAGCAGCATTTTCTACTATACTAATGGGACTTTATACCAATACGCCTTTAGCATTAGCTTCTGGAATGAGCTTGAATGCGTTTTTTGCATTTTCTGTAGTAATTGGGATGAATATACCTTGGCAAGTTGCATTAGCTGCTGTTTTTATTGAAGGACTAATTTTTATTCTCTTATCTTTTTTAAGAGTAAGAGAGCAAATTATAAATTCTATTCCAATAAATCTAAAATATTCTATTTCGGTTGGGATAGGGCTTTTTATTGCTTTTATTGGCTTTGTCAACGGGAGAATTATTATTAAAAATGATGCTACATTGGTTGGAATCGGATCATTTGTTGACTTGAAAGTTTTATTTACATTTTTAGGATTATTTTTTATTGTAATTTTTGAACAATTAAATGTAAAGGGAAGTATACTTTGGGCAATTTGCTCAGTCACTGCAATAGCCTGGATGTATGCAATATTTAATTTAGAAGGCGCCCAGGCTATTGGAATACAACTTCCCAGCGGGGTTTTAAAATTTGAATCCATTGGACCAATATTTAATCAATTAGATTTTTCTTATGTTGTAAATGAGCATTTTTGGACTTTTATATCAATAGTTTTTATTCTCTTGTTCAATGATTTGTTTGATACTGTGGGTATTTTAATAAGCGTTACAACAAAAGGCGGCATGTTGGATAAAAATGGAAAAATTCCTAATGCAAAAAAAATATTATTGGTAGATGGCATTGCTACTACTTTTGGAGCAATAATGGGTGTTTCTACTGTTACTACTTATATTGAAAGTTTTACAGGAATTGCTGAGGGTGGAAAAACGGGCCTTACTTCAATTGTAACTGGAACATTATTTCTATTTGCAGTTTTTTTTGCCCCATTGTTTATTGCAGTTCCTGCTAGCGCAACTGCTGCAGCATTAATATATGTGGGATTTTCAATGTGTAGAGAAATAATTAAAATTGATTTCTTTAATATTAGAGAAAATATTTCCAGCTTTTTAATATTTTTTTTGATTCCTTTAGCTTATAGCATTTCTTCAGGATTTTTTGTTGGCGCAGCATTTTATATTTTAGTAAATGTATCATTTAATTTTTTTAGTAAAGAAAAGATTAAAATTTCTCCTGTACTGCTAATATTATGCTTAATTTTTATTATTAAATTTATTTATGGCTATTAATATTTCTATAAAATTTGATTTATCAATATATTTTATTAATAGATTAAAATCCAATAAATAGCGTTGGTTTTATTTTTGATATAAAATAAAATTTGAGGAGTAATTTGTAATGAATCAATCCAAAGAAACATTGTTATTTCAATTTAAAAACAAAACCATTGATTATAAAAAAGAAATTATCGGTGGTATTACCACTTTTTTAAGCATGGCATACATAATAGCTGTTAATCCGGCAATATTATCTAGCACAGGTATGCCAATTGGCGCATTAGTTACTGCAACTTGCTTAACATCAGCATTTTCTAGTATATTAATGGGGCTTTATGCTAATACCCCTATATCACTAGCACCGGGTATGGGTCTTAATGCATTTTTTGCATTTTCTGTAGTAATTGGAATGAATATTCCTTGGCAAGTTGCACTAGCTGCTGTTTTTATCGAGGGGCTAATCTTTATTGTACTATCTTTATCAAGAGCTAGGGAAAGTATTGCAAATTCCATACCGGTAAATTTAAAATACTCTATTACAGTTGGAATAGGGCTTTTTATTGCTTTTATTGGCTTTGTCAATGGGGGAATTATTGTTAAAAATGATGCTACATTGGTTGGAATTGGATCATTCATTGACTTGAAAGTTTTATTTACATTTTTAGGATTATTTTTTATTGTAATTTTTGAACAATTAAATGTAAGGGGAAGTATACTTTGGGCAATTTGCTCAGTCACTGCCATAGCTTGGATATATGCAACCTTTAGTCCAGAAAGCGCAGTAGCTGCTGGAATACGTTTTCCAGATGGAATTTTAAGATTCGAATCTATTGGGCCAATATTTAACCAGTTAGATTTTTCCTACATATTAAGCAAACATTTTTGGAGTTTTATTACAATTGTATTGGTATTGCTGTTTAACGATTTATTTGATACTTTGGGCACTTTAATAGCAGTGGCAGCAAAAGGTAATATGTTAGACAAAAATGGAAAAATTCCTAATGTCGGCAAAATATTTTTAATTGATGCCATTTCTACTACTGTTGGGGCAATAATGGGAGTTTCAACTGTAACCGCATACATTGAAAGTTGCACAGGAATAGAAGAAGGTGGTAAAACTGGACTTACAACAATAGTAACGGGAATAATGTTCTTTATTGCAATATTCCTTTCACCATTATTTATTGCAGTTCCTGCTAGTGCAACTGCTGCAGCACTAATATATGTAGGATTTTCAATGTGCAGAGAAATATTAAAAATTAATTTCTCTAATATAAGAGAAAATATTCCCAGTTTTTTAATACTTTTTTTAATTCCCTTAACATACAATATCTCTTCGGGGATAAGTATTGGAATAATATTTTATGTTTTAATAAACATAATACTTAATTTATTGGAAAATAAAAAAAATAAAATCTCTCCAGTAATGATAATACTGTGTCTAGTTTTTATTATTAAATTTATTTATATTTATTAACCGATTTGCTATTTATAAAAAAAATTTAAAATTTGCAATTTCAAAAACCTAAATTATAAATCATAAAAAAGAGAATTTTTATTATTAAAATGCTTCTTTATTAATCAACTTTATATAACTTCTAAGACAAAGCTACAAAAAAACTACTTATTTTTAAAAATCTGCTAAAACTATTAGGCCTTGAAAATCAAAATTTTTCAATCCATAAATCAAATTACTACCCAATTTTTTTATATTAAGAATACTTAAACTTAACTTATTAACGGATTTAAAATAAATTTTTATTCTTTAAAAGAAGAAGTTAAAGTTAAAATGAATTTTAAGAAATTTTTTGGGAAAATAAAAAAATAAAAGCCAAGAAATCTTTCTTGACTTATATTGACTTTATTTTTCCAGTTACTTTTTTAAAACAAATTAATCTTATAATATTGATCTTAATTAAGGTTTTTTTGGACTTTCTGCCACAACAGGGCTTGTAAGCTCTTTAACTGAATTAGCCAGTATGGCTTGAGCTGCTTTTGATAAGCTTTCTAATGATCCGGATAATTTTATAAGCTCATCAGCACCCTTAGTTTTATCTACGTTTGTTTTTAAAATAGCCTTTTTTGCATCATCATCAGTAGCATCTTTTTTACCAAGACTTGCGTGCTCACTTTTTAATTTGTCAGTAAATGCTTCAGAACATTTCTTAGCCGCATCAATTTTTTCCTTTAATGCTTCTGAATTTAATATACTCAATTTTTGTTTTATTAATTTTGAAATTGAATATGCTCCTGATATTAATGATCCGTTTTGATTTCCATCAGCATTTAAACCGCCATTTGATTCTATTTTTTGTCCAATAGCTTTAGCAAGTTCGTCTATAGATGCAAGCAAAGTCTCAACTTCTTTTACAGCAAGTACAACTGCGTTAGATTCTGTAATTTTTTTACTTATTTCTGCAAGATTAGGCCCTTTAACAGACTCATCAGCAGAATTTGCAGATGCATTCCCATCTTTCCCTGAATTATTACAAGATATAAATAAAAATAAAGTCATTAATATTGCACTTAATGTATTCTTTTTCATTAATTTGTGCCTCCTTTTTATTTATGAATTATTAGTCCAACAATTTTGTTTTTCAATTTTTTATTTGAAAAAATATATTTTTCAAATTCTTCAATATTTTGAATAAATATTAAAGAATTTGAAAAATATTGTCTTAATCTGATTTTAAAATCGACATAAGAAAAGCTAAATATGCTAGAATTAAATGAAATTTACTTTGATAAGAAAATTTTTAATCTATTTTAAGGACTTATATGATGAATGCTAAGACAATACTTATATTAGATTTTGGATCCCAATATAGTCAACTAATTGCAAGAAGAATTAGAGAAATTGGCGTTTATACAAAAGTAATGCCTTATTATACTCCTTTAAAAGAAATTAAAAATATGAACATCTCAGGAATAATACTAAGTGGAAGTCCTGCTTCTGTTTATTCAAAAGAAGCTCCTACCTTAGATATGGAAATTTTTAAATTAAAAATACCTGTTTTGGGCATATGTTATGGAATGCAAATAATTGTCAAATTATTTGGAGGCCTAGTATCTAAAGACTCAAAGCAAGAATATGGAAGCTCTGAAATCTTTCTAAAAGATGAAAAATCTCTTTTATTTTCAGAACTTCCAAACAAATTTCAAATTATCATGAGTCATGGAGACAGTATTGAAAAAATTCCTGATAATTTCAAACAATTAGCTTTTACAAAAAATTGTATTGCCTCTATATCAAATGAAACTCAAAAAATTTATGGACTACAATTCCATCCAGAAGTAACTCATTCTGAATTTGGCGATCAAATAATTAAAAATTTTGTTTTTAAAATTTGCCAAGCCCAAATTAATTGGTCATTAGAAGGCAATCTAGAAACCATTGTGAAAAAAATTAAGCTTAAAGTAGGAAACAAAAAGGTTATTTTAGGACTTTCTGGTGGCACAGACTCTTTGGTTTGTGCATTACTTATAAAAAAAGCTATAAACGAAAATTTGATCTGTGTTTTTGTAAACACAGGATTGTTGCGCAAAAATGAAGATAAAAAAATACTAGAATTAAAGCATCAATATGATTTAAATATAAAATATATTGATGCTTCTACAAAATTCTTGAACCGTTTGAAAAATATAAGTGATCCTGAGGAAAAAAGAAAAATAATAGGAAAAGAATTTGTAAATGTTTTTGAAAAAATTACTCTAGAAGATCAAAATATAGAATATTTGGCCCAGGGAACAATTTATTCTGACGTAATTGAATCTAAATCAAAAAACAGCTCTTCTTCAAAAATCAAATCTCATCACAACGTAGGGGGACTCCCAGATAATATGAATTTAAAACTCTTAGAACCTTTGAATGAATTTTTTAAAGATGAAATAATTCAAATTGGAATAAATCTAGGAATTAAAAAAGAATCTCTTTACAGACACCCATTTCCAGGCCCAGGACTAGCTATAAGAATAATTGGAGAAGTAACACAAGAAAAGATAAATATCCTACAAGAAGCAGAAAATATTCTAACAGAGGAGCTTTTTATAAATGATTTATATTATCAAATAAGACAAGCATTCGTTGTATTGCTTCCTGTCAAATCTGTGGGCGTAATGGGAGATCAAAGGACATACGAATATACAGCTGTAATTAGATGTGTAAATACCCAAGACTTCATGACTGCAGAATGGACTGAACTTCCTTACAGTTTTTTAAAAAAAGTTTCTTCAAGAATAATTAATGAAGTTCGGGGTATAAATAGAGTTTGTTATGATATATCTTCTAAGCCTCCATCAACAATAGAATGGGAATAGCAAGAACAATAAAAAGGAAACTTTATGCCAAATAAGATAACAAAAGAAGCTTTAACTTTTGATGATGTATCTTTAATTCCAAGAAAATCATCTGTATTGCCTAGTGAGGTTAGTTTAAAAACACAATTAACAAAAAACATATCCCTAAGCATACCATTTTTAAGTTCAGCAATGGATACTGTTACAGAAAGCCAAATGGCAATAGCCATTGCTAAAGAGGGTGGAATAGGAATTATACATAAAAATATGTCAATAGAAGCTCAAAGAAAAGAGATAGAAAAAGTAAAAACATATAAATTTCAAAAGACTATTAACACTAATGGAGATACAAACGATCAAAAACCCGAAATATTTACAGCAAAACAACATCTAAAAAAATCCGATGCATGCAAAAATGCAAAACACAAAGAAGATTTTCCTAATTCATGCAAAGATTTAAATAACAAGCTAAGAGTAGGCGCTGCTGTTTCCATTGATATTGATACCATAGAACGAGTTGAAGAGCTTGTAAAAGCACATGTAGATATACTTGTCATAGATTCTGCCCATGGACATTCTACAAGAATAATAGAGCTTGTCAAAAAAATTAAAACCAAGTACCCAAACTTAGACCTTATTGCTGGCAACATAGTAACTAAAGAAGCTGCATTAGATTTAATAAGTGCAGGAGCAGATTGTTTAAAAGTAGGAATAGGTCCGGGCAGCATATGCACAACAAGAATCGTTGCAGGAGTTGGAGTTCCCCAAATAACAGCAATCTGCGATGTCTATGAGGCTTGTAAAAGTACAAATATTTGCATTATAGCAGATGGCGGAATTAGGTTTTCAGGAGATGTGGTTAAAGCCATCGCAGCAGGAGCTGATAGCGTAATGATAGGCAATCTCTTTGCAGGCGCAAAAGAATCTCCTTCTGAAGAAATAATTTACAATGAAAAAAAATTCAAATCTTACGTTGGAATGGGCTCTATTTCTGCTATGAAAAGAGGCTCCAAATCAAGATATTTTCAACTAGAAAACAACGAACCTAAAAAATTAGTCCCCGAAGGAATTGAAGGCATGGTACCGTATTCTGGAAAATTAAAAGATATTTTGACTCAATTAAAAGGCGGTTTAATGTCTGGAATGGGCTATTTAGGAGCAGCTTCAATATCTGATTTAAAAATAAATTCTAAGTTTGTAAAAATAAGTCATTCTTCATTAAAAGAATCCCATCCTCACGATGTTTTTAACATAACATAAAAATAAAAAACATTTATCAAATTAAATAACTAAATCTTTAAAAAATTAAAATATTCCATCCTTCTTTTAAAGAAATCACGACCTTGGTAGAAAAAGAATAATAAAAATAATACTGCCTTCTGTTTTTATAATGCTTTTTCTGGCATTAATATACTAGTATTTACTCTATTTAAAAATAATAATTCTGAAATAATTAAGCTAAAGAAATGAATTCTTAATTTAAGAATTCATTTCTTATTTTTGTTTATAGCTAAACCAAAAGATATAGCTATAAACTATTTACAATTAGAAAAAAACATAAATCATTTAATTGGTTTTATTTCAGATAAATTAAATCTTTCTGAAATATTTGGCTCCCAACCTCTCCATTTGTCGTTTCTAAAAAGATAACTAGAAGAAGTTATATTAAGAAATATAGCCGGAAAATCTCTTTCGATTATTATTGCTTCTGCTTTTTTTAGAATTTCCTGTCTTTTAAAAATATCTCTTTCATTATCTGATTTTATTAAAAGTTCATCATATTCAGAATTTGAATATCCATAAGATGAAAAAGATGTGTTTTCAGTTTGAAAGATGCTTAAGAATGTCATAGGATCAGCATAATCTCCTGACCATCCTGCCCTTATTATTTCATAATTACCATTTACCCTGCTATTTATATATGTTGACCATTCTTCATTCTCAAGCTGGACATTAATATTTAGGTTTTTCTTCCACTGATTTTGAATAAATTCAGCAATTTTTCTCTGGCGATCATTTGTATTATACTTTACTTTTAATAAAGGGAAATTATTGCCATTAGAATACCCTGCATCTGCCAAAAGCTTCTTTGCCATTTCAGCATCAAATAAGCTTAAATTGCTTTTATAAGAGTAATCAATATAATCTGGAGTTGCTCTTCTTGTAGGAATAGAACTATCATTAAGAACGCTCTCTGTTAAAGTTTTTCTATCAATAGCAAAAGACAGCGCCTTTCTAACTTTAACATTGTCAAGCGGTTTTACTTTCATGTTCAAAGAATAAAAAGAGGTTGAATTAGTACCCATTGAATAATAATCGTCTCTAAGCTTAAGATCCTTAAGTAAATCTGGTGGAACATTCTTAAAAATTGCATCCAGCTCATCATTTAAATACATATTATAAGCTGTAATGCTATTATCTGCGACAAAAAATATAATACTGTCAAGAACAACATCTTTGGAATTATAATATTTATTATTCTTTTCAAGAACAACCTTTTCATTTAAAACTCTAGATTTTAATTTGAAAGGACCACTAACAACCATATTCTCAGGGTCTGTCCACCTTTGCCCATACTTTTCAATAACGTGCACTGGTACAGGAATAAATGTTTGATGTACTAGCATATCAAGAAAATATGGCTTTGGGGATTTTAGCGTTATTTCTAAAGTTTTTTCATCAAGAGCTTTAATTCCAAGCTCAAACTCATTTGCTTTGCCGTCAAAATACTCTTCTGCGTTTTTAATAACGGACTTAATCATGTTAACAAAAGATGAGCCGGTTTTTTTATCCAAAATTCTAAGATAAGATTTTCTTATTCCTTCGGCAGTAATAGCAACTCCATCACTCCAAACAAGATTATCTCTTAAATGAAAAGTATAAACTACTCCGTCATCAGAAATATCCCAACTTTTAGCAAGTCCCGGTCTGTACCCTCCAGTCCTGGGATCTCCATCTAAAATGCCAAGAAACATTTGGCTTACAATCCCTGATCCAACCGTATCGTTTATTAATTGAGCATCTAAAGTAGCAGGTTCACTTCCAATATTTAGCTTAAAAACTAATTTGTTTCCATTACTTTCATTAACACAAGAAATAAGTAAAATTAAATTGAGAAATAATACAACTTTTAACTTTTTTATCAATATTTTCATACAAGCATCCTTACAAGTTTTTATAAATTTAAATTTTGCCTATATTTTATTATATATGAAATATAATTTTACATTAAAGTTATTAAAAGCACTTAAATTATTCTATTATTACTTACTCTCCAATGGTTATTATACATATGAAAAATAATTTTAAATTTAATTATTTATCTATTTGTAAATTAGATTTACTTAGATTTATTATTTTTTTATTAAAAAATAAATTGATATTGAATTTTAAAAAATTAGGATTTAATTTTAAATTAAATTTCATATTTAAAACTTCCTTTGTGACAATAAAAGTTCTTGTATAGAGCTTTCTTGCTTTTAAAGCACCTTCTAAGAGGTTAAAAACTTTTTTATACATTTCTAGCAAAAGCGATACTAAACAAAAGTAGTAACCAAGAAGCCCTAAAATAATGATTTAAAGAAATAAAAATTAATTTATCAAAAATTGTTTGCAATGATCTAATAAAAAATATATTATTATGTTCACCAGTTTATAATTTTTTTATCAAAGGAGAGGGATATGATATTATATAAAAATCAATTAAAATTTTTAAAATTGTTGGTATTTTTTTTATTAATATCTTGCACTTCCTTAAACGTTGAGCACGATCAATTTGGAAAAACATTTAGAATATACCAAAGTTTAAACAAAAATGCAGAACTTAAAGGTATTTTTAATTATAAAACAGGAATAACTAAAATAGTCTTATATACAAGATTTAGAAACCATAGTATAACAGAGCAGAATCCTTTATTACTGCCAGATGGAACTAAAATTGAGGGAAAAGTAAGCTACAAAAGAGATAATAACCATTTTTTTGGCAACTGGATTAATTATTCCTCATTTGTTTTGACCAAGTCTTTATTAGAAAGGATGATTAAAGAAGAAGATGCTTCTTATAAGAATAAGGAAGTTAAAATTAGAATTGGATTGGAAGATTTAAGCTTGAAAAAATATAAAATTTTGGACTTTCTAGTAATGGTTGAATCGATTGAAAATAAAGATTATAAAAATTAATTTTTATAATCTTTATTGGTTTTTATTTTCAGTTTAAAATAAATTTTTATTGCAAAATAGAATTGATATAGAGGGTAAATAATTCCTATTTTAATCCTTTGCAAAAATGACAAAGGCTACCTTATGGTAGCCAACTTATTATTCTAATCAAACAACAAGAGCGAGACATTGCATCTCAATCTATATAGATTATTATATAGTATTTTATTTTTTTGTAAAGTGTTTTTGAAACATTTTTTTAATATAGTACTACTTTATAAATTTATAATACTATTTTTTATCTTTCAAATTGTCATATTTATTTTTAATATTTATAAGTAGTTTCTGATTATCATAATATATCTCTTTTAGCAAGAAACTTGCAAAGTTTGTATTTGATTTATAAAAATTAAAGCTTTTTTCGTCTTCAATTTTTAGCCTAAGTGACCTATTTAATATTCTTTTTGAATTGACTATAATCTCATTATTTTCTAATAATTGCATAGCATAATATATTCCTTTTTTTAAAATTAATTCATAATTAATTTTGCCGCTGTCAATTCCTATTGCTAGTTTAATGTATCTATAAACAGTAGTTTTGGCCATATTATAATCTCTTATAAAATGGCCAAAACTTTTATATTTGTCTATAACGTAATACTTATTATCATTAATTTCTTTTAAAATTCGGGCTGTTTCAATTTTGTTGTAAGATTCCTCTTTTATCAAAATTTTTAATTTTTCTTTCAATTTTAAGTATCTAGATTCTCTGCTTTTTTTTATTTCACTTCCATTTAGCTCAACCCTTTTAATAATTTCTATTTTTTTATTTAATTTCATTTTTTGTTTTTACTCCACATTGCATACTTTCAAATTAGTTCCATATGGAACTAAAAGTTCCATATGGAACTAATTTGAAAGTATGCTTAAAAAATTTTCAAGTATTTTTTCATAAGCCTTATAATAATCTTCATTAGAATTGAATTCTTCTCTATAAAAAATGGTTTTACGTAAATTGTCTCTTTTTGGAACACTTCCTAAGAATCTGCCTTTATATTCACACTCAATAAACTTTTTAAGTTCTTTATCAATATTTTGTCTTTCAATAAATTTGGTTATTAAGTAAAATATTGGCAAATCCTTTCTAAAAAGATCATCAAGTCTGCTAGTTATTAGATCTAAGCTTTCAATTGCCCACTGATCTGTCGGTAAAGGTATAATTAAGTAATCTGAGATGATTAAACTATTATTAAGCAAACTTCCTAATGTAGGTGAGGTATCCATTATAATAAAGTCGTATCTGTTTTGAATAAAACTTAAGAAAATTTTAAGTAAATTTTCTTTTAATGAAATGCTTTCTTCATTAAATTTGCTCAGGTTTATATGGCTTGCTATGAAATCTATATTGTTATCTATTTTGATTATTGAATTTTCTATATCTATTTCTTTTTTAAGAACTCTATATATATTAATATCTTTTGGGCCAAGGTTTTTTTCCCTTAAGCTATTAATATAAAAACTTGTACTACTTGCTTGTGGATCTAAATCTATTAATAATATTTTATTATTTTTTTTTGAGAGTATATTTGTAAATATTAACGATGTTGTACTTTTCCCTACCCCTCCTTTTATTGATGCAATTGTTATTATTTTTGGGTTTTTTTTATCCAATTTAATATTCCTTTATCAATTTTATATTTTTTACCATAAAATTTATGTATTTCTTCTTCAATTTTTAGAGTTCTTTCTAAAAGAGATTTATAAAAAATTTTATTTTTATTTTTATTTTTAGTTAATATGTATAGGCTTCTTAGATAACAAAGAACGCTTCCTTTTTTAAATTTGAATTCCATATAAAATATTTTTTTTAATCTTATGGTTTTTTTTGTTCCTTTTTCTGAGTAATTTATAACAAATGGTTTTGGAATGTTTATAAAACCATAGAAAATTCCTAAAAATTTATCATTTTCTTTTACTGAAAATAAATGAAAACTTTCGTATTTTTTGTTGTTAAATACATTTCTTAGGCATAGCCAAAATTTTCCTTTTTTTGGTTTTGCTTCAAAATTATTTATCATACTAAATATCTTTGTGTGGTAAATAATTTTGTTTTCCAATTTTTCAATTTTGTTAAAAAATTTTTTTTTTGTTTCTTTATTTTTCATTATATTGTTTTTTCTTTACTTTTTAGTTTTTTTATTAGAGTCTTCATTAATGCAATAGCATTTTTTATGTTATTTGGTGTATTAATTTGTGTTTCGTTTTCACAATCTTTTCTTCTTTCCATTTTATTTTGAATTTTAAATTTTTTTATTAGTTCATCAAAGTCCGTATTTTTAAATTTTTTTGCCATAAACCATACTTTTTTGTTTTTTTTTTCTAGAGTTTTTTTGAAAAATTTTATTATTTTTTTTTCCTCATACTCGTATAATTCTTCCATGAAATCTTTTAAGTTCCATAATGAATTCTTATAGGTTATGTCGTTTTCTGTTATTTTTTTTATTTCTTCTAGATTTATTGATTTTGATTTTTTTTTAATTTTTTTTTCTAGGAAGTTTATAGTCTTTTTTAAATTTTGGTTCTTTCTTTTTAAAAAATGCTTAGAATTCTTATATTTTTTACTTATATTATTACTTAATACATGTGAAGTTATTTGATGTGAAATTTTGTATTTTTGAGATTTTTCTATTATTTTAAATTTTTTTAGTTGCTTATTTTTTGATTTTTCATGTTTTGTTTTTTTGTCAATAAAATATGCTGTACTGATAATTTTTTTAGCGAATTTTTCAAGTGCTTTATTTATTGTATAGTAAGTAAAACTCCCATTGTTTTTTCCAAGTGGATTGAAATGACTTTTAATTAATCCTAAAGTTTCAAAAATTTTTATATCATTTTGTATCGTTCTTTTAGTAACCTTTTTGAATCCTTTTTTTTCCAATATAGAATTTGTCATTGCTACAACATTGCTTAGAGAGTATTTTTTTTTAGATATGAAGTAGTTGGCGCTTAGTTTTTGGATGACCCAAAATATTTTCAATCTTCGGTCTACTACTTTATTAAAAGGCATCTTGTTGGTTTTTATTTGATACATTTTAAGCTCCTATCGTTTGATCTTTTATTGCATTAAGCACTGAAATTAATAATAATACACTTATTTAAAAAAGTAAAGTTTTGTTGGTGAATTTACAGTTAAATGTGTAAGAGTCAATAAGTTAAAATTTATGCCTACTTGATTGCAAATTTTTTATGCAATGATCTACTTCTTTTAAGAATTTTAAAAGAAGTGGTTTATATATTTCAAATGTAAATTCTCCCTTTTCTCCGTAAGATTTTAATTTTAGCGTAATATCTTTTTCAATGTTTTTTGCCAGCTCTATTATTTTTTGTGGACTTAATACTATATTTAATGTTTCTTTTATTGTTTTTGAATTCTTTAAGGCTCTCACAGGAGGCTCCATTTTTAATTTTCTATCATTCTCATCATAAATAGAGTTTAGAAAGCGCAATTGATCAGAGTATAAGCTTAAATTCAAAAACAGTATATTTAAATTTTCACAGGGGTAATAATTTGCTATAACAAATGTTTCGTAAGTTTCTGAGAGGGTGTCTGATTTTTCAAATAATTTTGGAATTTTCATACTGTAGATGTAATAATCCTCTATTTCATTATATTCTGTTTTAAGCTCTGTTTTTTCAATTTCAATTTTTCTATTGTCAATACGTTTTTGCAAAATATTTTTAGATATTTTAATTTCTTTATCAAAATCTGTTATATATGCTAAAATGTACTCCTTATTAAATTTTATGCTATGTGATACATTCCAATTGTCCTTAAAGTCAATGTTTATGTATTTTCCTGTGCTTTTATCGTAAATATAGGTTAATAGATCTCTTGAATTAGTTATTGAAATACTAATAATGCTTTTATTAAAGCTAGATTTTACTTTGAGCTCTGCTTTATATTTTGAATAATTAATTTTTTCTTCATTTATCAAAATGTTTTCAGGATCTATTTGTAATCCTTTTTTTTTGATGAAAACATTGACTTTAAAATTTTCTTTTTCTGTTAAAGGATTGTATACTCCCACAATGGATATTTTATTGTCATAATTTCTGCTTATTATTGAGTCTTCTTGAAATTTTAGTTTTCCTAATTTGTGGTTTGTATCGTGTAGATTGAAATTACCATTTGGGATGGATTTGCAACCTAAAATTAACAAAAATAAGGAAATGTTTTTAAGGTATTTCATTTTTTGTTCCTTAAGTGATTCTATATAACTGTATAAATTTAATTCTAGTGCAATAATTATATTCTTTTTGATTTTAATTATTAAAGAATTTGTTATGCTTTTTATGCAAGCTTTTCTTTAATATTAATATATTTTAGTATATTAAATGAGAAATTTTAGATGAAAAAAAAGTTTAATTTTATTTTTCCCTTTATTATTTTTTTGTTTTCATGCAATATTAGTGTTTCTTCAATTTTTATTAGACCTTTGGATGAGGTAATAAAAAGCGAGATTGCTTTGTATGAATCGTTAGGAGATGGTAAATTTAAAACCGGCATTCATACTAAGAATTACTTTGATTCTATTAAAGATATTAGTTATTATTCTTATTTTTTTATTTTAGATAAATTTAGCAATAATATTATAATGAAATTGGCTTTAAGTTCTAAAAAAGTAAGCTTATTAACCTATGATTTTGGTATTTTTTTTGATCGTAAGTTTAAATTAACAATTTCTAATTTAAATTCAAATGAACCCGAATTTAGCGATATTAATAGTTTTGACAAAAAAATTTCTTTTAAAAATAGCATCAATAGTAATATTCAGAATTTTGCCACTATTATTTTTAATTTGGACGACATAAGGGCTATTAATCGGGATTTTGAACTTAAAAATAAGATTGAGGACCTTAATTCTTCTACCAATGAGTTTATATATTTTCTTGATAGTTCTAAAAATCTTGATTTAAGAGAGTCCTACATTACTGTTTATTATTATGTCCTTAAAGCAATTGAAAAATTTTTAAAATAAAGAAACTTTTTATTAGTGCATTTATTTATTTTCTATTATTTTGAATTTTTCCCAAGGTTCTATTTTTTCAAGTAGATATATTTCATCATTGATTATTTTCCCAACTACGTTTACAAGACCATTATTTGGGGTATCTTTTAGTGCTATTTGAAGTTCTCCGGTATAACCTAAGTATTCTGAAGAATCTATTAGGATGTCTCCTTTTTTAATTTCATTTGGAGAATGCACAGGAAATTTTTTATTATTGTAGTACACTCTTGGCATAGTTGATCGAATTCTATAGGAATTAATGTCACCTCTATTAAAATGTAAATTTTCAAGGATTATTTCTTTTTCTACTGAATTTGCATTTGGATTTAGGTCTGCTTTTAGCTCTAAAATATTTCTGTTTACCTTTGATACTTTTTTTAGTTCTGTTTCACTTGGAAAACAATTAGAAATTAGGACTGTATCTATTCCTTCTTTGAAAAGATCTTTTGCTTGGGTTTCTATATCTTTAGATCTATGTGATTCTAGTGTAGGAACACCTTCTTTTTCTTTCCCTCGTGCGCATTCTTCTGCATTATTAGAGCTAATAAATGCGGCTGTTGGGATTGAATAATGTTTAAATATTTTTGTTGTTTCTTTAAAGAAATTTCTTGAAAGTCCTGTATATTTGTGAGGATAAAAATTATGACACCCAAGTAAATTTTTTATATTAGGCTTAAAATACATTATTGTATCAATATGTTTATTTATATTGCTTATATTAAGTTGAATTTTAAGGTCAGAGTCGTTAAAAGTCATTAATGATTCTTCAATACCTGTGAATGTATTGTCTAATCTAATTGCCCAGGCGCCAAGCTTTTTAAAATAATCTAGTTTTGGACAATTTCTAAGATTTGAAAGATCGATGCCTAATTCTTTGAAAATTTCAGGACTTACATCAATAATAGGTTTTATTCCGTTTTTATTTGCAATGCTAAGCAATTCTTTGAATACGTCAAATTCATTTCCGTTAATATAGAGTAAAGAGGTAAATACTTGAGTAAATCCAAAATGAGCACTTTTTTCAAGATATTCAATAATTTTATTTTTAGGACTTACATTAGGGTATATGGATATTCCAATTTCTTTCATTTTAGCCTTCCTTAAATAGAACTTTTATTGTTAAATGCATTAATTGCAAGTTGTAATACTTTTTCGCCATTCATTGTTCCATAATCGATTGTGTTAATTATTTCGATTGGAATTCCTTTGGGTTTTGTGATTTCTTCAAGTCTTTTTTTATTAAATCTTGACTGTGGTGCAAGTAAAACAACGTCAAATCGGTCAACAACTTCGCTAAGGCGTGTCTCAGCAATAGCTTCAATTGTTGCATTTATATTTTTTGATTTGGCATATTTTTCAATTCTTTGTACCAGCATACTTGTGGACATTCCAGCTCCACATACAAGTAGTATGTTCATATTTTCTCCTATTTTTTTATTTCATTTATTATTTTATAAACATTGATTAATTCTTCAAAAATGCTTAATTCTGAAATTGCAGACATTAAATGATCTTCAGCATGAATTAAAATAAAAGGTGTTTTAACAGAGTTTGGATTAGTGGCTGATTGATGTATTATTTCTCTGTGTGCTTCATGGGCCTTTGCAATAGATTTTTTACTTTCTTGTATAGTAAGCTCTGCCTTGTCATATTCTTTGTTTTTGGCATATTCTAAAGCTTCTCTTAGAAAGCTTTTAGCCTCACCAGAGTAAGCTACAACAGGCATACTTATTTTGTCTATTAATTCTTCTATGCTATATATTTTTTTATTCATGTATAAAATATTCTCCTTTTATTTATAAAGCAATAATTAATATTATTTAATATATCTTACAAATATTATATTATAAGATTTATTTAAAATAAATAATTTTATTATAAATATATCTTATAAGGATTTTATCATCATTGATATTAATTATAATATATTATTATAAATATTGTAAGTCATTAATTATAACTTTTAATTAGTTTTTATTGATGGATAAATTATATTATAATAAATATTATAAGTTATTAATTATAACTTTTAATTAGTTTTTATTGGAGGATGGTTTTCATGAATTTTCAAGATTTTATTGAAACTACTTTAGTTCCTGTTGCTAGTAAAATTGGTTCAAATAGATATTTAATTGCTTTAAGAGATGGCTTTACTTTTTCTATGCCCTTTTTGATAGTTGGTTCTTTTATTTTACTTTTAGTTAATTTGCCCTTTACAGATTCTCAAACATTGTTATACCAACAGTGGTATGTTGATTTAATGGCTAAATATAAAGGAAATCTTGTTCAGCCATTTTATGTAAGTATGGGTATTATGTCTATATTTGTTGTTTTTGGTATTGGTTATAACCTATCTAATCATTATAAACTTAGTGGTATTACAGGAGGATTTTTATCTCTTTATACATTTTTAATTTTAGCTGGACAATCAGATTGGATACCTTATGGTGGAGATGCTGCTAAATGGGGAATTCAGCCTAATTCATGGTTTCCTATAATTGATGCAAGATATTTTAGTGCTCAAGGAGTATTTACGGCTATTATTGCTGCTATTTTTTCTGTTGAGGTTTATAAATTTTTAGTTCAAAAAAATATGGCAATTAAGCTCCCAGAGTCTGTTCCGCCTGCTGTTTTAAAATCTTTTGAAGCTTTAATTCCTGTTGTTGTACTTTCAATTGTAGCTCAAAGTGTTAATATTGCTATTCAAAGTTCTTTAGGAAGCCTTTTCCCCGAAATAATTATGAGCATGTTTAGGCCTGTTTTGCAAATTAGTGATACTTTAGTTGGGACTTTAACAATTTCTTTTATTGTTCATATATTATGGTTTTGCGGTCTTCATGGTACCAATGTTATTATTGCTCTGCTTAATCCTATAATTTTGTCAAATCTTGATTCTAATATTAGGGCTCTTTCTGACAATCTTCCGCTTCCTCATATTTTGGCGGGGGGATTTCTTGATTCATTTGTGTATATTGGTGGTGCTGGCGCAACTCTCGGGCTTGCTATTGCTATGATGCTTAGTAAATCCCAACATCTAAAGGCTATAGGTAGACTTTCATTTGCGCCTGGTCTTTTTAATATTAATGAACCCATTATGTTCGGTGCACCAATAGTTTTAAATCCCATATTAGGTATTCCTTTTTTACTTATCCCTATATTTAATATAATTGTTGCATATACTCTTACTAATTTTGGAATTATTGAAAGGGTTAGGACTCTGGTTCCATGGACAACCCCTGCTCCTATTGCAGCTTTTTTTTCTACAGGGCTTGATATTAAATCGTTTGTTCTGGTTTTATTATTATTGATTATTTCAGTATTTATGTATTTACCCTTTATTAAAGCGTATGATAAGGCTCTACTTTTGCAGGAAAAAGAATAGGAAATTTTTTTGGAATTGCTATTACAAAACTTGTGATACACAATATTAGAGAGCTATTATAAATAGCTCTTTTTTTGGGAGATAAAAGAATTTATTTAAAATTCGAAGTTTATTATTTTATGATTTAAATTAATAAAAAGATTGATCGGTGTGAATAGAATATTTCTTTGGTTTATTATGTATCCTAGTACATATTATATAATTTAATTTAATATATAAGCATATTTTTTTAAAATCAGAAATTTTTTACTTAGCTAAAGATTTTAAACTTGGTATAATTGAATTAATATGCCTCCAAAAGTGAAGATAAAAAATGATTTTGAAATATTTAGAAAAGAATTAGAAATTCTATATAAAAAATATCTCAATAACGAGCTTTCGTATTTAAAATTGAAAGAAAAAATAAAAATTCTTGCAGAGAATCACAAAGCTATTCTTTTTAGAAAAGATAAATTTACAAATCGTTCAATAATATTAAATCTTTCAAAGACTCGTAAAATAATTAAAGAATATATTAATCTTTCAGTAATTGAAAGGATTAGAAGAGATAATACTTTTTTATTTTTTTGGAAATCAAGAAGAATAAAAGAATTAAAAAATATAGGAATTAAAGATCGAAAAAAAATAGAAGAGTTAATATTTTTAAATCAAATGAATGATGAGAAACCCTATTTTCAATATTTTATAGATTTGTTTGTAACTCCAAAATGGCTAAATGATTATGCTCATAAATATAAAATTGAAAAAATTAATAGTTATAGGAAAGAGCAGATATTTGTTAAAATTAATTTAAATACCTATATTGAAATAATTAAGCTTTTACTGAATCAAAACCGAGATATTAGATTGAAATTTTATGGAGTTTTAATGGCAATAGGACGTCGTCCTGTTGAAGTAATGAAGCTTTCACAATTTTATATCGCAGATAAAAATCATATTCGTATGGAGTTTATTGCAAAAAAGCGAGAAAATAATATTGTTAATGAAGTTGTTTTTCCAGCTTTTGCAGATCCCGAATTAATAATTAATTCCATAAAAGAAATACGCTATATGGAGCAGACCGAGAATCTTACTAAAGAGATAATCTCTTCAAATCTTGCATACAGTTATAATAGATTGTTTCGTCAAATTTTTAATAATATTTTTGCTCCTGAAGAGTCTGTTTATTTTTGCAGAGCAATTTATTGTAAATTTTCTTATCTTGCATTTGCGCCCAAAAACATGGAAATGAATTATTGGATAACAAAGGTTTTGGGGCACGAGCCAAATGACATAACAACGGCCTTTCATTATAATCGGTATGTTTTAGATAATTTAGATGATAAGGCAGATAATAACTTATTAACATTGCTTAATCAAAGAATTTATACATATGTTAGACGTAAAGCTACTTATTCTATTCTTACAATGGATCGTTTAGAAAGTTTGATAAAAGAACATCATATATTTGATGATAATTATATTAAAACGTTGATTGTAATTAAAAATTTGATGTTAAAGGACAATTTAGAAACTTTGGCAATGGTTAGAGGATTAAATGTTAAAATTCGCAAAGCTTTTAAAGCCACATATGGATACAATTATAACTATATAAAACTTACAGAATACTTATCAATAATCTTTAATTATAAGCTATAGTTTTTGTTTTTTTAAATTCAGGCAGTATCAATACATTTGGGAAATATTAGGAAATATTTTATTAATAAGATATTATATAATTTATATGAAAATAGGTCCTCATTATTTTTTTAAAAAAATTTTAAAATCTAATGACAATAGAAAGATTTACATTTCTTATCTTTATGATAGATTGGCTTCAGTTAAGCGAGCAGGAGAATGGCTTAGAATTTATTTTAAAGATTCCAAAAGAGGTAAAAAATATTTTATTCTTTTTGATAGAAATAGTTCAAATGGTAGTTTTATTTCGTGCAGGTTTTTAAAAACAAGTTGTAATTGTGGGCTTGATATTAAATTCTCTGATGGCAATTTGAATATTTTTTGTAGAAACAGAAAGTCTTTAGAGTTTTTGAAATTTAAAGTCGAACATTTTTTTAGAACTAGTGTGTCTTGCTCTAGAAATAACAATTCTTATGTGCGCAATATTAAACCAAAAAATAAGGTTAAGGTACTTGTTAAACGAGGGGCAAGCCCTAATAATAAATTTTAAAATCATTAAATTGAAAAGGATAGTTTTCATCTAAAACTATTTTTTCAATGTTTTCGATGTTTGAATACTTATTCCCATTTAATAATTTTTCAAATTTTTTCATTTGTTCTTTAGTATTAAAGAAAGCTACAATTTCTACCCTTCCATCGTTGAGATTTTTTACAAATCCTTTTAGTTTCATATTATTTGCTATTTGCTCTGTGAAAAATCTAAAGCCAACACCTTGTACCTTGCCAGAAATAAAGTATTGTTGTTTATACATTATTACCTTCTTTGTATAAAATCTATCCAATAGAAAAGTTTTAAA
>NZ_CP179482.1:0-25070 GCF_030438365.2 [Borrelia] finlandensis | reverse complement strand
GAATAATTCGCTAATAGTATAAATATTTTAACTCTACTCTAAAGATTTTAAAAAAACTGGCGATATGAATTCATTCCAATTAGCGAACATCTACACAGAACTTTTCAAAAATGCCAATAACGCCAATCCAAGCTGCATCAATATTGAACTCCTTTGCCAGACATAGATAAACTTTTAGAGAGATTAATGGGCAAAAACTCAATAAGAATAGAAAATATATATCTACTTAAATTTTATGCAACTCTTATCAAAGATAGGCTTTTGCATTATTATGTCAATTTCAATACATACTCTCTGAAAGGTTGTTTATATATTAATAATATGTCCTTTTTTAGCTCTACTGCCTATTGAGTTTTTTTACGCATTTGATTATTAATTATTTATGCATGATATCTGAGCTTATTATATTTGTTTTTATACTATTCTATATCTTGATCTTATATTTAATAAATCCTTGTATTCTATTTTCTTTTTACTTTCTCTAAAAATTATTTTATTATTATAAGCGGAGCTTAAGTCAATCCATTCAATACCAAAAAGCTAAACTATCAATTTCTCTTAACTTAAGACTGGAAATTCTTTTTTATACTTACCTAGATTAATACTAAGCCCTTTTATATATTATTTTTAATAATAATCTCTCCTATAAATTAACATTTTGGAATGCAAAAGTCTTACACATCTAAATGGTTTTTAAAAATATTTTCTTTGATTAACATTATAACAAATATTATCTTTACAAGCTTTATTATCACAAATTATCTTTTTAAATAAAATATTGTATTTAATAAATTTTAAAAATTCATTTCCACCAAAGTTTCATAGAAATTATAAATGGATAATTCTTTGTAATTTTTTGTTTTAAATAAAAAATTTTGATAAAAATCAATCAAAATTTTTTTAAAAGTTTAAAATACTATAAAACTTATATCAATGAAAATATTATTGAATTAATCTAATATTGAATTATATTAAATATTAGATTTTAATTAAGGAGAATATTCATGAAATATAACATCATTACGGGTTTATTTGTTTTTCTATTTTTAGCTTGCAATCCAGATTTTAACACCACTCAAAAAGATATTAGGTATCAATCTAGCAAAAAAGGACTAAAATCTAATACAAAAGGATTTAACCCTAATCAAAAAATAAAATCTAATCAAAAAGAAGACCATGATAAAAAAACAAAAAACACACTGCTTAATGATTTAATAAATTTAATAGAAAAAGCTCACGCAGATAACGAAAAATATAGGGAAAAGTTGGAAAAAGAACCTAAAGAACAATATGGAATATCGGCTTTCACAATCTTGGGTTGGGCAGATTTACAAGGTGAAAAGGTATCTGCTGATACCGAGAGATCTAAAAGATATAGAAAACATGTTTACAGCATCTTAAATACCATTCTTGATAATGAATTAAAGAACTTTTCAAAAATTATAAAGTCAGTAGACCAAATACAATTCACATTTAACACTCTCCGCACACTTGGAGACACTCTTGAAAAGACAATTATTAGCCTATATTCCAAAAAAGACAACCTAAAAGAGCTAGAAATTTCAAACTTAGAAAGTCTTAAAAATTTATTTGAAAAATTATTATCCACAACATTAATTGTCTCAAAAATGATGCATGAACTTTTATTAGATTACCAAAATGATACAAATAATATAAAAACAGATATAAATAAGCTTAAATCTCATACAGACAAAATTTTCTATCATTTGATAGAAAAAAGCAAAAATACAGAAGAATTCAAAAATAACATATTTTCCATTATAAAGGACCTTTAAATTATGCATTGAAATTGTCATATTATAAAAGCCTACTTTAATTAAAAGGTAGGCTTAAAGTTTTAAAAAAAGATTAAAAACAATTTTTCACCTTTAATTTACATAAAATTTAAATAGAGATAAGTTTGTAAAATCAATCTATTAGTTTTAAAATTATGCTTTTTTATAGTGTCTATAAAAACTTCTCCAGTAATTAAAATTTATTAAAAATCTAAAATATTTTCTTAAATATTTATTAGAAAGAATATTTGATTTGGTTCAGAGTATTATTGGAAATATATTTTAGTTTGGAATTTATTTTATTCAAGACAACATTGTGGCTAAATTCTAGTAATAAGCAACCTGCTATTTCTATAATCTTTAATTTAAAAATAATAGCTAATCAATAGATTAACATTATTAATGGTATATACTTTAAAAGAACTATATTTAAAGACAATTAATGTAAAAATTAATTACAATTTAACAATTTCATTTCTAATAATTGGCGGTTACAAACAAAAATGAGAATTATGCAACAAATTAAAGGCTTAATTATAAATTGCTATTTCTAAATCGGGAATAGAAAAATATCTTTGTACTTCATGTCAATCTTACGACAGCTTTATAAATTTTTTAAAAAAAAGAACAGGCATCATCCCTTAAGGGATGATGCACAAACAAGCTTTACTCTAGACAATTACCACCTTATACCTGTTTCTTTATAGCAATAAGCCTTAAAATTTATAATTGCATTTATATCTTTACAATGAAAAATACTACAACTACTACAATTTTTTGGATGCCTTTAATTAATAAATTTACTGTTACTACGTTTTTCTAATTAGCGATGTAACACGATCATTTATGTAAAAAGTTTCTTCCTTTATTCGAAAATTTCTTATAGTAATTGTGGTATTAAAAAAATACAAATCTAAAATTAAGTGATACTGTATAAACCTATGCTGGTTTTAGAGCTATTGCATGATAGAGATATAAATGCGGTTCTAAGTTATATTGCTATAAAGAAACTTAACTTTTAGGCAGGAACTGCCTAAAAGTTAAGTTTCTTTATCCTTTTTCATTTTTGAGCACTTTAAAGTCACTAAGCAAAACCTTAAAATCTTCTTTGGCTAATAATTTTTCTAGCTCTTCTTTATCTATCTAACAATTTAGAACTTTCTTTTACAGATTTATCCTCAAAAAATCTTGAATTAAATTAATGAATATTTGAATCCTGGTGAAGAAATATAAAATTTTTATTATTATATTATTTATACAATGTTTATGCTTTATTAAATGCAAACCCATTCCAAAATCACTATATTCTTCAATAAGAGTACTAAATTGACTAAACATTTTCTTAATAAAGAATAAATTCTTTATTATCTTTAACCTCTATTATTGATTCTTGAATTGAAGATGGTTTTTTAATTCGTTCTATTCTAGTTCAATTCCCTTATAAGCATTTCCTTTGCTGTCCTTTAGATCACTAGTGCTATTTATTTTAAAATATTATCACTACTCTAAATCATAAATTTTGCTTTAAAATTCGATGTAGGAGTTTTAGTATTGCTTATTTGAAATATTGCAAACTTAAAACTCAAATACATATCTTTAAATCTTTTTTAATTTTGAAACTGATAAATATAATTAAGCCTATATTTGCTTAATATATGTTTTCTTAGTATCTTAGAACTAGATTCACTCCAAATGGCCAAAGGCACCAAATAAGTTAAATTCCCGTTTTCTTTTATTAATCTTAAAAGAAATGTAACAAAATATCTAAAAAGATTTAAATCTCCACCACTAGTAAAATCTGCAAAATCACTTTTATAAACATTATTAATATTAATTATGCCGTTTTTTTCATTGTATTCAATACTCAAAGGATGATTATCTTTACTAAACATTTCTTGCTTTATTTTGTTTTATTCTTTTATACTTAGCTTTCAATTAGGAATATGTTTTAAGAAAAACTCTGCTTCATTAAACTTGGTTTTCTCCCATGGCGAATTTCCATTACAATATCGAATCCTTCCCTAGTATCTGGAAACTCAATTCCATAGTGGAAAAATTTATAGTGGCTACTTAATTTTTTGATTTTGTCCATTTTTTCATTATCTTCACTAGAAGTTTTATTGCTCAAAATACTTTCAATTAAATCAATTACAGCTATAATATCACTAAATTCTATATTTAAAGATTTGTCAAAAGATAATGAATAAAGTTTAATTAAAGAAAATATTATTCTTAAATTATCCATATATTCACTTTTCTCATACTCTTTGTATATCTTTTTAGATCTTTCTATATCCTCCTTAGTAGTATCGTTAATACCTTTAATTTTTTGATAACTATCTTATAAAATAGCTGTAATTTCCTTAATTTTTTTAAAATAAAGAAAATCCACTTTAAAATTTCTTTTTTACAATATCAAAAAATTCATCTTTGGGTATATACTAGTAAGGCATTTTCAAATTTTATATGATGCTCAATAAAGCTTAGTGGTGTTCCAAAAATAAAGGTATTTATCCACAAACTTAGCATAGTAATTTCAACTGAAATAGGATTATATCAACGCCATAAATGCACCTCTTTAGCGGCATCCTTTTAATACCAATTCTTTACTTATAATATCTTGAACATCATGCTCTTCATTTTCTTTAAAAATAGCCCTATATTCTTTATCAAGCTCTTTTTTACATCTTCAAATTTATCTAGTTGATACCATACTTTTCCGTTAAGCAATCTAGACAAGAAATTAAAAAATGCCCTGATCTACAAGAATTATCAATGATCTTTATATCTAAAGGGGATTTGGTTTTAAGCTACTCTTCAATTGATGATATGAACATAAAATCAGTAGTTAAGTCATCTAGAGTATAATATGCCCCACTTTTTTTTCTATCAAGTGATCTAGATGTAAGATAAATATTGCCTTTAAGATATGTAGCAATTTTGTTTACTTTATTGTTTTCAAGCTCTTCTTCAGTACGAATGAGATAAACTCCATCTTAAACAATACGATGAACAGCAGAATATGCAATTCTTAGGTCATATTCAAGTAGAGTTTCGTATAATTCTCCAAAACTTTTAGGATCTAACCTTGAATACTTTACAAATTTTTCATCTTTAATATTTTTTTCTTCAAAGAAAAGTATTTTAACTAGTATTTCTTCAATCTCACTAATACTGAATAAACTTTCATTATTTAAATATTTCACCTTATCTTCTGAAAAGAATCCTCCATTAAATATAGGAAACTTTATTGCATCACTTCCTTTATCAAATAAATTGAAAATTGTTATTATTTTTTTATATCCTAATTTCTTTTTTGTATTTTCATCATAAAAAAATACCTAAAAGATACAGAAGATCTGTATAATTTATTTTCTTCCAATATTTTCTTAAATATATCGTTATCTTCAATATATGCAATAAAAAATAATTAATTCTTCAAGAATGCTGACTAAAATATGCTGAGCAATTTCTTTGCCTGATAATTTAAATTCTTTGTAATATATATATTTTTTGCAATTTTAAATACTATAGAGGCATCAGGCTTCTCATATAGCATCTCTCTTAGGTTTTTTAAATTATCTCTTTTTCTTTTTGGCTATTTGTTCTTTTTCGACTTTTATTATATTGCTTGTCTTCAGGTATCTTTCTTTTCTTACAAGGTAGCTAAATAAAACAAACCATTCTTGTTCTCCGTACTCTTCTTTTTCTTCAATTTTAGAAAAATTAAATTCAATATATCTTTTTTCTCCATAAAGTGCTTTTGATTTGTCATACAATCTCCACACTTTTCTATTTGAAAGTATTCCACAATGTTTTTGATATTAATTTGGATATCTATATATCTGCTCTTCTGCTTCTTTTGCTTTATCGTTTAGCATCAAAACTAAAGGTGGGAGCTTTACTTCTGCTATAAGCAAGATATCTTCAGCCGGAATAGGCTCATTATTTTTTTTAGCTTTTTCTAATTTATTATTAAAATCTATTTTGTCTTTATCATTTTCAAAAAGCAGTATATCTACCCCAGAATTTATTCCTTCTATTTGCCCACATTTTTACTGTTCCACTGAATAATTTAGTTCTTCAAATATAGACTTTAGTAAAGACTCTATATTTGCCTCTGTTGAATTATTATCTATTGAAGAAAGTTTATTTGTTAAAAAAATGAAAAAATCTTTTAGCTTATTAATATTTTCTTTTTTTATAAAGTCTTTTGATAATTCTTTATAAAGAGGGTATATTTAGATCATTTGTTTTTATAATGGCATTAATTTCCATAATTTATACTGACAAAAACAGTCTATATTGCTCAAAAATCTTTTTTAGTTATTTTAATTAAAATTAATAATTAAACAAAATATCATATTATTTTTCAATTTTAATATTTAAACACATTAACTTTATCTATAAAAGAATATTATTCAAGCTTATTTCTAGTTTTTCCCCATATTTAGGCAAAATCAATTTTTATATGGGGCCTACAAATTGCTATAAGCTACATAAAAGAAAATTTAAAATCAAAGAAAAGCCTTTTTAAATAAATTATCTTATTACTCCTTGATAGAAAATTTTTACATAATAAGAATTTTAATCTCCTAATTTGTTAAAATAATTATAGATTAACATAATATATTCAAGTGGTATCTTATCCTCATTAAAAGCAATACCAAACGCGAAAACCTTTCAATTAGACATCTGAATAGTGCTTAAACTTTTTAAGCTATCCCTAATAAAGATCTCTTTATCCATAAATTCAAAACTAAAAATTAAATCAACAATTAGACCTTCATTAACATCTCTATCAAAAGAAACAATAACTACAGCACTTCCATAAGATAAATCCTTGACTATACATTTATGTTTTGAGCCATTGATTTTAATAAAAACTTTATCAAAATCAATTTTTAGTCTTTTAATAAAATATTGTGCTAACAATAATCCTCTCATGAATTCTACAATTTTGCCCAAATTTCAATTGAAGAAGTTTTCCAACTTTAATAAGAATCTCTTCCGGCATAGAAGTTGAAAATTTAAATTTTAATAAATTGTATTTTTTATTTTGGCAATAATATGTAGAACAACTCAACAATTTTACAGAAAAACAGGGGGAAAAGCTTAGTTATTATTAGAATTTAAATTTTTTTTAAGTTGCATAGAACCCAAATTTTTATTTTTAGGCAAAGCCAGAAATATAATATCTTCTTTAAAAAAGATCTTAATATCATCCATAGATATAGAATATACTATTCCAAATACAGAATAAATATCTGTCCTCATCTCAACAGCATTGCTAAGATTTAAAAAATTATTTATTTCTGTGCTCGTTTTAATCTCTTTATTACCATACTTATCTTTATATTCTCTTATCTTTCTAGATGAAATCATAAGCCTATCCCATATCATTTATATATATAAGATAAAACAAGACTCATTTAATATTTCTTTTATAAATTAAACAAAAATATTGATTTTGGCAGAAAAGCCATGTGGCGCGATTTTTTATCTATTTATAAAGCTATACCTTGACTTAAATTTATTTTTTAGAGACTTATGTAGACTACAAAAAATAAAACTTACAACCACATGAGAAGCACAATAAAACCCTTTTACTCTCCTTAAATAAATTTATAGCACTTGACAAGAAAATGC
The DNA here is from genome assembly GCF_030438365.2 of [Borrelia] finlandensis. Taxonomy (NCBI): domain Bacteria; kingdom Pseudomonadati; phylum Spirochaetota; class Spirochaetia; order Spirochaetales; family Borreliaceae; genus Borreliella; species [Borrelia] finlandensis. The sequence continues at coordinate 17,625 of NZ_CP179482.1, read as the reverse complement.
TCATATAAATAAAAGTATTTATACTTTTATTTATTTTTTTATAAAAAATCTTTTAAAGACAAGATAAATATCACTATTGGTAGCTTCCTTTTCATCATTTATTTTTTTTAACAAAAAAATTTAATAACCTAAAAAAATATGCTTAACACAGCAAAGCAATTCAAATGATATTTTAGAGATTGAAATTTAGTAAACAAAAAAGCCCACCAAGAACTTACATTTCCCAATTTAGAATAGAGATAAGCCTCTAGCCCTAATGGCAATATATTACGCAATTTTAATCAAGAACTTAGTTTTTTATTTTTATCTTTTCTTTGATTTTCATATTCCATTATAAGATCTGCCAAGATACTCTTTTTATCTTTAATAATTCTTTCTAAAATAAAAGACATTCTTTTGATATCTCTTCTGCAAAAAGCATGAACTTCTTTATCTTCTATAAAAAATTTAATGGGGGGGTATTTAAACCATCACAATCTTCTTCTCTATCTTCTTTATATGCATATAACGGTTGTTTTTTTATATTTTTATATGCAGCCTAAAGACCCATTTTTTTAACTTTTTCAATAGAAATATTTCCCTCTAAAACTTTCTATTAATTCATTGTAATCGAATTTTAAATTTAATTTTAACTATTCTAACAAGCCTATTAAAAAACAACTTGTTTTTTAAGATAAACTAAGCGTTTTTGTATCCATCTAAAATATAAAGTTTCCTATTTTTAATTTTTAGTAAAATTTTCATTGTATTTATTTTATTTCTAATATCATTACTTCCCTGCTAAATTTAGCAAGTTTGAAACAACTTGGAATGAAATCTAAATTTTCAGATATATTAACTGCAACATCCCCAAAAGTTTTCTGCTGCTTTATTAAAGAATAAGAATTATAAATATTAATTAATTCCATCCTAGGATGAACTTGAGCTATAAAATAGCTTGTAAATGAGCTTTGTGGATCAAGATCAATAAGTAGCACTTTATTGATCTTGTTAATAATTTTTGAAAACATTATTGAAGAAGTGCTTTTTCTAACTCTTCCCTTGATTAAAGCAGTAGCTATAATATTTAGCTTTTTAGCCAATTTTTCTCTATACATTTTACAATACGTCCTTTTGCAGATATTTTTCATTATAAAACTCATATACTTGTTTTTATAATGCTGCAAACATGTTGAATAATGTTTTTACTGTAGTTGAGATTGCTTAACTTTTCATTCTCTCCTGTAAAAAGATTAGAAGAAATTCCTTTTTTTAAAATATTACTTTTCTTTTCACTTTTTGAAGTTTAAAAATATGATGTCTTTATAGGACTTACTGTCTTATGATAATATTCTTGTCCACTATTTTTGAATTCGTCATAAGAAAAGCCTATAACTCCTTTAAAAAACAAGAAAAATATAAAAAATATTTGTTTTTTGAGTAATTTTAATTTTCTTTTTTAAAGTTTATTTATAAATATTATTATTAATTCATTAAAAATTTAAATTCCCATTATTATCATTAAATATTAAGTTTGTCAATTCAAGGCATATTAAAAATGGTAAAAATATAATAAATATTTCCATTTACTTCTACAAAAAAAGTTAACGAACAAGACTCTGTATTAAGGACATATCAGCCAAATAAAATTTTAATTTTATTTTGATAATGAACCATAAGAGACACCAAAGGCTTTCAAAAGGAAAAAGTTGTAAATAGAAGATGGTTTATTTGTAATATTAATAGAAGCAATTTGCGTTTTAAAAGTCATAAACGGTTTGCTTAAGGTATTTAAAACTTACAACCCAGATTAAAAAATCTGGCCAAAATTAAAGCATAAAACCATAATAATAACAATTAAAATTTCTTAAAGTGGAAATTAGAAAAAACTAGCTTCATTTATAATCTTTGATTTAGAAATGGAAAGTTAGCATAATAATATTATTTATACAAATAAATCACATTTAAAAATTTCTTTGTTTATAATTATTAGCAAAACATCTAACAAATAAAATAAAGCAAACTTTTATTTATGTAAAAATTACTAAATGATAGTATAACGATTCTCAATTAGGTATTTTAATTAGGCATCATATTTTTAATGATGCCTAATTAAAATACCTAACTTCTCTAAAATAGAGAGAAATGGAGAGAAATGGAGAAATTATAAAAAACATAAAATTTACACCTTTCAATATACACCATATATATTTATATGGTGTATATTGAAGTTTTTTTATTAATGAATTAAATCTATATTTATTTTATGAGAATGATAAAAGGATATTTATTTTACAAAGTTTCTGAAGCTCAAGAAATCCTTAAAAATAAATTTGATTATAAAATCACAAAAAGCCATTTAAGATATAAACTAGAGGTTTTTGAATGTTATATTAAAATAGGAAATATAATGATGATTCCAGAAGATTTCTTGAGATATTTAACACTTAGCTTAGTCTTGTTTAAAAAAAACGAAAAATATAAAATAGAAATAAAAAAGGAAATTAAGGAAAAAATGCCTAAATTTAGAGAATTAATAAAAAAAGAATAAATATATTGTTTACATAATGGTGCAATTTTAAAAACACGCTATCTCCTAATTTTAAAAATAAAAAAATTCCCACTTATATACTACATAAATCAATTTTTAATAAAAATTGATTTTATTATTTCTACCTTTTTTAAATTTTTATTATCCTTTTAAGGGCAATAAGACGTAATTTATAAGAAGTAACCAATTTGTTAATAAAACCCTTATAATTTTTTTGCAATGAATACTAGAATTAAAAACATGCTATTTTAAAATTTTCAATTTAAATTAAAGATTGTATTTTGGTAAAAAATTTTCTATATCTATTTGATATTTCTTGTCTTCATTAGAAATTAAAACAATCTTTAATCGTTTTAATTTTTTTATTTTCTTAAAAAACCTTTTAGAAATAGTGACACGTAAGGTATTTTTTACTATAAAAGGAAATTGTAAATGAAAAAATTTTTCATTTACGTTCGGATCACCAATGTTAAAATCTTTTAATTGCTGCCACTTCTCACTTGGCAAATTATTTTCATGCTTTGAAACTTTAGCATCTTCAAATCCTTCAAAAATTACACTTTTAAAACCTAAAATTTTATTGTCGTGCACCCTAAAATCAAACTTATAAACGGTAGATAATGCTCTATAAGCATCTGCAAGATAACCTGTCGCTTTCATCATCTTTTTATGCTTAAGCTCAGGAATTATAAGCTGTGATTTTATAAAAACTAATTCTTTCAAATTACTATCTTTAAAAAGATATGCATAGGTTTCATCAACAAAAACATTATCATCAAACTTTTCAACAATTTTATTATAAATAACATTGTTTTCTTTTTGTTTGTAAAAAAAGAAACCTAAAAAAATACAAATTAATAGTAACCCAAAAAATAATATTTTACCCATTAATAATCTGTCCTACTTATGAAAAATCATATCAAATGCACTATAAAAATGTGAGCTATTTTCCCTGCTTACCCTGAAAGAATATTTTTTTTTCTCATTATTTATCTCATCAAAACATTCAACATATACATCAATTCCATTTTCTTCTGCTAACTTTCTTATTTTATTCATTTTTTCACTGTAATCAAAGAAACTCATATCAAAATTAAAATAATTAACCCTGTCAATAAAGCTAGAGTGGGCATTGATTGGATGCTCTATTACAGAAACCCCATTAATATACACCTTTTTAAATACAATCTCTGTGTTATTTATAACTTGTATATTAAAACCTAAATCCATGTATCCGTCGTGATCATGCCTTAAAGTAAAAGATCCAAATTTGGTTTTTAATTTAAGAATTAAACCGAAATCATATCTATTACTATCATTTAAAATAACAACTTCTTCAGATATTTCACTAGAAAAAATAAAACTGTTGGGAATTAATAAAAAAGAAATTAATAATATTATTACTTTCATACCTTTTATTATTATACTATTCTAAAGAAGAAATAAATAGAATAAAAATTTTTAATTTTTCTTTTGTGAACTATTATTTCTAGATCAAAGATTATAGAAATAGCTTATTGCTTTTATCCCATGATAGCTTATGGGCTCTTTTTTAAGAACGGGCATTCATCAAAGAGCATATCCACAAGTTTTGCCTAGGATAGTTTGTCTTAGTTTATTTTCTTATAGGAATAAATAAGCCTTAAAGCCTAATAAAAAACATTCTAGTTATTTAGATAAATATTACTGAAAACCTTATTTTGGCCTGGAAGATTATTATGTTATCTCTACCAGAGTAGTATTCTATTGATATTATCAAAAATCACATTTAGAGCTAAAATAACTCCATTTATTAGAAAGAATTTCTAAGAAAGCTTCTTTAAAGTTATCAAAAATAGTAGGAAAACAGTTAAATCAATTTGGGTATCTTCCAATATGTTGATTATATGATTTTTAGTTATTTTCTTAGCAGGGCACATTTAACTCTAATTTAAAAATTTAATATTAGCGTAGCATTGTTTAAAATAAATTGGTATTACTGATCGTATATTAATCTAAAAGTTTGCATTCTAAATTAGTTAATGCAAAAACTAATTATACTGTGATGACTTTATTTTTCAAGCTGTCTAAATTTTTTATTACAAAGCAATAATTTGTAGTAATATTAACGAAAAAATTTCTATATTTTTTAGTAAATATTTATCCGGGTTGATTTGAAAAACCAAATGCCTAATTCTAACATTGATTGATAAAAATGCTTTTTAAGTTTTTTATATATTTGAAATTTACTTATACAAGATTTTTCAGTGGCGATTCTTTTATAATTTTATTATTATTAGTATAAAATCACATAGGGCCTAACCATAAATACTCTTAAAGCAAGAATACTTATCTTAAGCCCTATAAAATAGACATCGACCAAAGTTAAGGATGCTTAAGTTAATAGCACCACTTGCTAACATTATACGATATCTACAGTGTTAAAATCAATACATTATTCTTAAATAATATGTATATTACCCAAAAACTATAATTTTATTTTCTGCACACAAAATTATCTATACTAAATTTTTAATTATATTTTTTACATTCCTTATATTCTTTCATAATCTCATTAAGCAATTCTTCTTTATCTTTAAGTAATTTTTCTAACAAAAAACTAGTAAATCTTGCTTTTGATTTGTAATATATGTATGCATTTTCTGTTTTAAGCTGAAATCTTAATGGCTTGATAAAATTTCGATGGGATTTTTTGATTCTCATCCCTTCTTTATCCTTTAAAAAAAATAAAGAATTTTGTATGCCGTTTTCGATTATATCTTTCTCTTGAACCAACCCTTCTTCTATTGCATTTGCTATTCTTAAATATTCATAAGCCTGGCTTTTTGCTATTTTATAATTCCTAGTAAACATTTCAAAGTTTTGATAGCCATCTAATTTATAATATTCCTTATCTTTAATCTCTTTCAAGATCTTCATTGTTTCTATTTTATTATGAATTTCTTTTTGGAAGTTGACTATTAGCCTTTCTTTTAAAAAGAGAAATCGCTCCATTTTATCTTCATCAAAATTAATTTCAATTTTATTTTGATTTTTATTAGTATTGATACGATCCTTTATCTTTATATTCATATATTTAAATTTTACACTCATTTTATCTCCTTATTTATTATGAAGTTAAAAATTTTTCCGATAACTGGAAAAATTTTTCAAGTGTAATTTCATATTCTTTTATATAATCTTTATTTAAATCGAAAGTATCGTTCTCTGCTATTCTTTTGTTTAAGTCTTCACGCTCATGGATAAGGCCTAAAAAATTATCATCTTTGCTTATTAATTCCAATAAGTGTTTATAAGTATTATTTTTCTTAAAATTAGTTACCATCGGGAAAATAGGTATTTTCAATTTTAATCTTTTTAGAGCAAATTCTAATAGTTGTAAACTTTCGACTGACCATTTTTGAGCGGTCATTGGAATTATTATGTAATTGCTTACAACTAGCACATTTGTCAAAATAATTCCTAAACTAGGACTGGTGTCTATTACTATGTAATCGTATTTATGTTTTAATAATTTTAAATTGTCTTTTAATCTTGTTTCCTTAAACGGAATGTTGTCATCATAAAAAAGGTATAAATATATATAACTAGGCAATATGCATAAATTATTGTTTAATCTAAAGGTGGAAGAATCTATGTTTTTTTTATCTGTTAATACCTCATAAATATTTTGTTTTGAAACATCTACCCCTTGTTCTTCTAAGAGATCTGAAAAATAGCTAGTGGTTGATGCTTGTGGGTCGGCATCAATTAAAAGCACTTTATATTTTTTAGACAAGAGTGTTGAAAAGATAATAGCACTTGTGCTTTTACCAACACCTCCTTTAATTGAACCAATGGCAATTATTTTAGTATTTTCTCTATCCATTTATTTATGATTCCTCCATTTGGTAATTCTTTGCAATAAAATTCATATACTTCTTTTTCTAATCTGTTTAACATATCAATAAACGCTTGAAAATATTTTTTATTAATCCTTTCTTTTTTGATTAGCCTAGCAAGGCTTCTTAAATAACAAAATACACTTCCTTTTTTAAATTTAAATTCTATATAATATATTTTGGAAAATGTGTATGCTTTTACAGCACCATTAACTTTATATCTGGTAATAATGTTTTTTATAGGCTTTCTGTGTCCATAAAAAATTCCTATGAATTTGTCATTTTCTCTTATGGAGAATAGATTGAGTCCTTCCAATTTTTCCTGGTTAAATAACTCTCTAAAAAGAATTAAAAATTTGTTTTTTTTATATCTGTTTATTTCAAATTTATATAAATCCATTAGCATTTTGGTGTGATATATTGTTCTTTCATTGAGAATTTCTTTTTTAATGAAAATTTCTGGCTTTCTGCTTTTTTTTATTATTTCTTTTTCTTTTCTTTTAAGTTTCTCTATTACGCCTTGCATTTTAAACTCTTAATTTATATGGCCATTCTTATAGCTATTTTGCGATTCTATCAATACTATAATTTCATTATAGTATTGATTATTAAATATTTTTTTGTATTCAAGTTTATTTTGTTTATTTAAGTATTCTTTAATTTTAGACTTTAAATTTATTTTTTTGGTTTTATTATATAATTGATCTAAAAGTATGTTATATATATTGGTTTTCATATTATCTTTATGTTTTTTATTGTCAATCTTATCAATATCATTCTTTATTTTTTTTATAATTTGATCAAAGTCTTTGTATTTATTGCTTTCTAATATGAAATGGGGCTTGTCTTTATATTTATGATATGTGTTTTGCATTTGTACTTTTAATTTTTCTTTATCGTAGCCCTCTTTTATAAAATCTTTTTCTGTTTTTTTTAGAATTGAAATTAAATCCTCTCTCTTTTTTTGTAATGTCTTTTGTGAATGATTTCTGTTTTCTTTTTTGAAGTGGTATTTTTCTTTGCTTATAAATTTGAAAAGATTTATTGTTGTTTCTTTTTTTAATTTCAGATTAATGATAAAAGAGGAAATGTCATCGCTGAAATTACATTTTTTTGAGTATTTTTTTAATTTAATTTCATAAATTTGTTTTTTTATTTCTTCTTCTTTTTTATATTTATTATTAAAACACTCCCCATCTTTTACATTACCCTTTTTATTATAATTTATTTTAATGTATGAATTAACACGTCTTTGAAATCTTTCTATTTTTTTATCCTTGAAGTATTGGTTTAGTATATTGTAGCAGTCTTTTTTGGAGCACCTAAGAGCATAGTAGACTTCAGTACCCATATTAATACCTAAATGTCTATAGTAGTTAATAGTAATATTAAGTTTTTCTAGTTTGTAGAAGTAGTTTCGAAGCGTTTTGATTGAAACTTCTTTTTGCCCATTGCGCTTTAAGTTGCTGTTAAAACAATAAAGAATGTCTGATTGGTTGTATTTTTTTTTATTTTTGTTAATATACTCAAGTGTTGCAATTAAAGCAATTAACTTGTGTTGGTATTTACTTTGTATTTGTAGGGATTTATTAACCTTCACTTTATCCTCCTCAACTTCGGATGGTTTTTATACACTCTTACATAATAAAGCAATTTTTCAGATAAGTAAAGTTTAGCACTAAAAATAAAAAAAATAAAAATTTTTCATATTGTGAGACGTTATGAATAGGTTTTTATTATAATTGAATTTAATATTAACTATAATTAAAAAATTATTGTAAGTAGGAAAATTATATTAGGGTATTGTTTTTAGCACCTTGAGCTACATTTTTTGTAATGCATGGTAAGTAAGTTTTTTGTCATTTTTCTATTATTAATAAATAATTAATCATTTCGGGTCTGTTTATTTTTAGTAAGATTAGTAATTAGACTTTTAATTTTAAAGTCTAATACAGCAGTTTATCAATGTTTAAATTTTCCTTATGTTGAACATGTCTTGCAGCAATTCTACTGAAAAACAAATAAAAATATGTTATATTATGTAAGAGTGTTTATAAAATAAAACATAATTAATAGAATTCTTATTTTTCTTTTAACATTTGCAGTAAAGAGTTTAACATTAAGTATTAACTCAAAAATATAGGCTTTATGTTTTATTTGGATATCTTTAAGGTAAAATTAATTGTTATTTTAAATTAAATAAATAATTGCTGAAAATTATATCGATTAATATTTCCTAATATAACAGAATTATATCCTACTATTGAATATCTCTTAAGGAGAATTTTATTTTAAAAGTAACACAAAATAGTGCACTTATTTTAGTAGATATACAAAATGATTTTTTAGAATCGGGTGCTTTGCCGGTATCTAATAGTAATGAAATGATTCCTTTGATCAACCAGCTTCAAAATTATTTCACAAACATTCTTGCTACCAAAGATTGGCATTGTAAAAATCATATAAGCTTTTTTAACAATAAAAATGGGGGTATTTGGCCTGAGCACTGTGTCAAGAATACTTGGGGATCAGAGTTTCCCAATAATCTAGATATAAAAAGAATAAAAAAAGTTTTTTTAAAAGGTACTGATCGATATTATGATAGTTATAGTGGATTTTATGATGATTGCATTAAAACAAAACAAACGGGCCTTCAGCTTTATCTGAAAAACAATTCAATCAATACATTATTTATAGCGGGATTAGCATTAGATTTTTGTGTAAAAGAAACAATACTTGATGCAATTAACTTGGGATTTAAAATCTTTCTAATAGTAGATGCTACAAGAAGTATAACAGCTACTCCTGAATTAATAATTCAGGAGCTTGAAAAGCTTAATGTATTAACTTGTTCTTCTAAAGATATCTTCGACAGCTAAAGTAAGCTTAATCTAAAAAAGAGCATTCAAAAATATTGAATGATGGAAAACTACTATTTCTCAATCAAAGATTATAAAAATAGCTTATGGTTTAATACCATAATAACTTCTTAGGTTTTAAGGTCATTTGCTAGAGCATGTTTAATGAAAAAATTAATGTGTTTTTAGCGAAAGATTAAAGAATACTTCGACGATAAAGTTATTTAACATATTTTTTATACAAATAGGGTTGATTTTAAATCAAAGTTATATATATAGGAATATAAACAGATCAAAAAATGCAAAAATATTATTTTACAAACCCAAAAAACAAGCCTTATTATAGTAAATTGTAATGCAAATTCATTTACTTACTTTAGCACTAGCTTATGTTAATAGAAAATATTATTAAAAGGGCATCAAGGTAATATAATTTATTACTTTAGTGTAAATCTTAAAAGAAATGGATAAATTACTTATCATCTTTTTCTTTTTTTAACTTTTTTATAAAGCAGAAAAAATTTTACTTTTATACTCACAATTTTTTTCAAAGAGCTTAATTAGTAGCCTTTTATTTGAAAATAACCATATATGCTTTTTCAAAGCAGGGAAGCAGGGAAGCAGGGAAGCAGGGAAGCAGGGAAGCAGGGAAGCAGGGAAGCAGGGAAGCAGGGAAGCAGGGAAGCAGGGAAGCAGGGAAGCAGGGAAGCAGGGAAGCAGGGAAGCAGGGAAGCAGGGAAGCAGGGAAGCAGGGTAATACCAATACTTTTAGCAGTGTTATTACCTACCCTGCTTGACTTCTAAATTCATGACACACCGTCTTAATTTCATTAAATATCTTATCTTCGGGGTCACTGTCAGGCCCCCCACTGCTCAATTCTTTGTTATTATCATTTGCTTGAATAACTGGAGAATTTAATAACATGAAATAATTGTCAAAAACACTAGCAAGTCTGCTTTCTATTCTATAATGTTCTTTAGCATCTAGATTAAGCTTTACATCTCTACCCTCTACATTCGGCCGATTATCTCTACCATATTTAATACAACTAAGCAGTTCTTTAATTTTGCCCCTATCTTTCAGTTTAAGTAAAAACCTTTTAACATACTCTTCTATTTGAGATGCATTTCCTTTTAAATAAATATCAAAATGGGGTGTACTAGTGTATGCTTTTGGTAATTCATTTTTTAGTGCATTAACAAAAAAGGTTAATGTATTAAGCTCTTCATTACTAAGTCTTAGATTGCTTTTCCAATCTGATTTTGAATTAATATTTTCCACACTTACTGCGTCTTGCAATAAGTGATTTTTATTGTTGCTATTATTTTTGAATAAACCACAACTGACAAAATAAATCGCATAAAACATGAACAAAAATCTACTATACATAATATCTACTCCTCTTAGCTTAGCATATAAAATTCAAAGTTAAATTGTATTACGTAAGTGTATTTCATTGCTGTTATTTTTCAATAAAATAAAACTTTGCTTGTTGCTCAATATTAAATTCATCTTTTAATTTTAATCTATTAAATATTTGACTATCCAATGTAATTTACTGATATCAAAAGCATCAAAAATTATTAGTATCTTTTCATATTAAGTAATGCTTTAATATTCACTCATTTTTTTGATAAATTCTAATTCACCTATTTTGCTTCATTTGACTTCTTAATTTGATAAAATGAAAAAGATTTTTAAAATTAATCTGATGATACCATTAAAACGATATTTTTGACTTTTCTCCAAATCAATTAACGTATTTTTTGAAACTTGAAAAAATTCTATTTTCTTACCCATAATGTTTGTTTGCAACTAGATTTTTCTTTATTTGATTTAAAACAAGTCACATTCACATATTATTGTTTCCTGTTTTAATCTTATAAAATAGATAGTATTAAATGTAGTGCCAAACACCATCTTGATTAATTGAGCCTTGTACTGCTTTAATATAATCTTTTATTGATGAAATTGAACTTTCTATCGCTTTATATGCTTCGTATGAATCATATTGTTCTTTGATCTTTGAAATTAAAGTTTTTATTTTTTCTTCAATCTCATTTAAAGGTTTTATTTTTGCATGTATTTCTTTTGCGCATACAAAATTTGTCGCAGTCTTTATGCTTGTTTGAATATAATTCAATAAGGTTTGAAAATCTTTTTCAAGTTCTTTTTTTGTAAACTTTTTAGCTTCTTCTCTAGCTTTTTCTTTATCGGCATAGTCAAGGTAAGTAGAATACATTAAGGTTTTTTTTGTTGTAAATAATGTATAATCATCATATATCTTGCCAATTGTTTTTGTTGCTGAATCTACATTATATTTAAAGCCTTCTAGATAGGATTCATGCCGATTTCTTAATCTTGTTCTCTCAGCATATTCACGATATTTTTCAGAATATTCATTATATTCTTCTAAATCATACTGATCATAATCTTCTTCCTCTATTTCATCAGTGTGTGAAATGGTGTTTGAGCCCGAAATAGTTTTTAAGTTGCCCTGTGGTCTTAAATCAGAATCGATAGTAAAATCAATTTCATTGCTTTTAATAATAGTTTGCTGAAATTCACCACTTTCACTGCTAAGGGAATTCAAACTTTTTTGAAGCAGTCTTTTATGCTCATTTTGTTCTCTTAATAATTCGGTTTTCAAATTTTCTCCGCCTGTCATTACATTTTTTTGCAATAAATTACTAGCATTAGCAGGCCACTTCTTTATGTGATGAGTAGGTGGCTCTTTTTTATCAACCTTCTCTTTTTCTTTCTTATTAATAGACTTTTTAACAGGTTCTTCAATATCATCTAAAACAGATTTTGTATTATCAAACAAACCAAGAGATTTCTCTTTCGTTTTATCTCTCATGGATAAATCACAGCCGATAAAACCAAAAAGCAATCCCAAAACCAAATATTTACTTTTAACTTTCATTCTTCCTCTCCTTAAAGTTAATATTAATTCTAAATCATTTTAAGTCGGATTCCAAAAATTAATAAACCTTTTATTAAAAGAGGCAAAATTATTCCAATTTTATTTTATAAAATACTAAGCTAATATTTACTATTATTTTTTCAATTCATTGAATTTCTTTTGATTATTAAAGATTTAAAATAAATACTATTAAGGGGTTGGCAAAATACTTTTTATTAAATTTTAGAAATATATCTTGAAAAATAACTTCTAAATAAAAATTAAAAAAAGTTTAAATACAGATTCAATGCTTATGGCTTATAATAATTGTGGCAGAAATTTACAAAGCGATCTGTTTGTAAAGATAATATTAGATAAGCTTAAAAGTAAAGTAACTTCTTTAATTACAAATATAAAGATTAAATCACAATAAAATATTGCCAAGCATATCTGAATTATAAAGATTATCATACATACCAAGCATTGCAAATTATTTACTCAAAGCCTACATTAGTAAAAAACTTGCCTACAATCTTATAATTTTTGAATGTTTTCACTACAATCAGATCTTTATATTCTTTTTCAACATAATGCTTTATTATTAAGAATATCTATTTTTTTTAAACGTTTCATCTTTTATTATATATGAATAACTATAAAATTCCAACTAATAAAAAAACTTATTATCATGACAAAAACTATTTTTAAAACAAACTCAATGTATTATTTTTTTATTTACTACTCTTAAGATGAAAAATCAATTTAATATATAATTTGTCTTAATTTTAATATTAATTAGTTTAAATTGCTTTATTAGCATGTCTAAACTCTATTCATTAATATAGTCAAAAATTATAAGTATTTTACTTTATAAAAGTATCACTATTTAAATGAAGGCCTTACTATATAACTATTTTTCAATAATAGAAAACTTTGTTTATTATTTAACATTAAGCTTATATTTTAGGCATGTTTAATGCTTCTTCACTCTTGCTTATTGATATTTAAATTGGGGATATTAAATATGGTAGAGACAATATGTCTAATGTGATTAGTAAATGAAATCCTCAATATAATATTGTAAATGAAAATTTAGATTTTATTCCGAGTTACATTGATTTAAATCTATTTAATAGAGATTTAATGCCTTTAAAGGAATTGAATCTAAAAAAAAGTTTATTAAATATTCAAAAAAACTGCGATTATATAATAATAGACACTAATCCTAGTATGGATTCTACATTAGCTAATGCTTTAATTGCTATCAATTTTGTATTAGCGTCTATTATATCAGAAAGGTGGGCAGTTGAAAGCTTTGATATAATAATATTTTATATTTATTACTTAAGTTTGAATTTAAAACCCTTTATTTTTATAACAAGGTTTAAAAAAATAGCACTTATGAAGAATTGTTAAAAATTTCATATTCAAAACACAATGTTATTGGGATTATTAATGAAAGGGAAGATTTAAATAGAAAAATTGCTAAAAGTGTAAAATAATATAACATAAATCTTATTAGATATAACGAATTGAAAAGAGAGTTGTTTGAAATTAATAAAAAAACTATTTTTTTTTATAAAATAACGACTATTAGAATTTTGAAAGAAATTAGAGATAAAAAATATTATAAATTGGATGGATGCAAAAGTTTTAAGGCATTTGCCGAAAGTTATACGGTGCCTATTGGTAGAAGACAAATATATTTCTACTTAAAAATAGCTTTTAGCTATGAAAAAACGTATTTTAGAAGAGAATTTTATTATCGAAAATGGAATTAATAGAGCTTTAATGGAAATTAACAATTAAGATAATAAAAAGTTAAATAAAGCTAAATCTAAGAAAAAAAACTTAAAAGAATTAATTTTAGTATTGAAAAAGGAAAATTTCTTATTTTTTTACAAAAAAAATAAGAAATTTTTAGGAATTTTAATGTGTGAGTTATTTGGAAAGGAAAAGAACCTAATTGAGAAAATGATAGAAAAGGAATTCATTTATAAAAATCTTAGTGTATGAAAAAATTTTACATTATGAAAGTTCTATTATTTAAAATAAAAATTGTTGTATATTTTTTCCATATATAATGGAAAAAATATACAACAACCCAGCATTAAATGCTATTGAAATTTGTGTTTTGAAAGATATGAATAGGGATATTTATAAATTTTATGAATCCATTTCAGATATAGAAAATGATTTATACCCTATGTCTTTAGTGTCTTCAATAACAAGTCAAAACATTTAAATGAGTTTTTTAGTTTGGGCTCAAAAAATCTAAAGAATTAATTAACTTGTTGTTTCGTAAAATTAAAGTAAAGTTAGGTAATAATGTGTTTGAAAATGAAGTTTTAATATCCACGAAAAGAAAAAAGGAGGGAAAACAATTCAACTTGATTTTTAATATCGATGCTTTCAAATCGACAAATTAAGATGCCGAATATGCCACACAACTTTATCAAATTTTGAATTATATTTATATTAATTGCTAAATTTTTGTCTTTGCTTTTCTTATTCAATTTTTATCATTCATCAGTAAAAAGTTTTAATTTTTCTTTTGATAAATTTGAATACTTATTAAATATTAATTTAATAGTAGTATTAAATAGCTTTAGATTTAATATGATTTCGTAGGTTGTATCTTTACCGGTTTGTTTATCTTTTATAGTAAGATAATGCAGGTATATAGTTACAGTGACTTTTCTTGTAAAAGGACTTAAAATAATTTGCTAAAGAATTGTCAAAAACTCCAAAATTATATGAATAAATGTAATTAGGTTCTTTTTAAGTTTCTTTTAAATTAATTTTGGCTAAACCAGTTCTATTTCGTTCAAAATCAATATTAGATTCTTCAGAATTTAGTTTTAAACTTTTGATTTCGTATTTTTTTTCAAACTCTTTAGTTGACTCAAATGCTATTATCTTAGCTATAGGTGCTTCTTGGCCGAGTATTTTATAGTTATTGTCATTAATGCTATAATTATAACTAAAAAAAAATGAATAAGTTTTGAATCGAATGGGTGAAAAAATATAAGAGTACCTAAGTTCTCTAAGATCTTCAATTAAATTGTTATTTTTATCTTTTAAAACCCTTAAGTTTCCAGATTTTGCCCATGTAACATAACCACCTACAAACAATTCAAACGCTTCTCCCTCTTTTATTTCATTTAATTCAGGTTCTTTAAAAGAAAAACAAGTATTTTCATTACTCTCTTCAATGGGGTTTTTATCATATTTTGTAATATTTTCCTCTTCAATTATCTTAAAATCAAAACCCCCAGTTTTGATGCTGTTGGTTTTTGAAGATTTTGGTGGAGTCAAAAAACACGAATAAAATAGTGGTATATACAAAAATATATTCAAAATACATATAGATGTGTAAGATTTTTGTATGGCAAAATGTTAAATGATTGGAAAGATTCTTATGAAAAACTTAAGAAAAGTTTTGGTATTAATCCAGGCAAATATAAAAATATATTTCCATTCTTAAAGGAAGCCAATATTTTAACTATTTGTGGCGCATGTATTAATTCAAACTTTGTGTATAATAATTTTTTAGATAAATTAAAAAAGGAAGCAAAACGCAAGGATGTCCTAAATATAAGAGTAAAAAATAGGTAAATTTTTAGAGCTAATATAAAAAAGTTCAATAAGAATGGAAAATGAATATAAAGCTTTTAAAAATAGAATTTGTAAAGTTATGTCTACATAGAAGTATTATAATAGTAATAAACTTATTAAAAATGTAGTAGTAGAAAAAAATGTCGATAATAAATATTATATTTCAGTATTAGTTGAAAGCTTGGATGTTAAAAATAACAAATAAAACTAGAAATGATAAAAAAGAGTAGCTAATGTGAAAAAGCCAATCATCCTAAATATTTATAAAAAATGAAAATAAATTTAAAAAATGCTAAAGAAAAATCACTAAAAAAATAAAAGGGTTCTATTAATAGAGCTAAATCTAGATTAATAGTTGCTAATTTGTATAAGAAAATTTTAAATTAAAGAAAAGACTTTTTGCATAAATTATCTTATTATTTTTTGGATAATTATAAAAATATAATAATGGGGGGCTTGATAATTAATTTTATGTAAAAAGGAATGTTTTGGGGGAAAGTATTAATAATGTTGTGATAGAGATATAGATACAATATTAGATCTTGAATCCTTCTTTTTTTTATAAAGAAATAAAAATTCAAAGCAGGAGCTGCCTGAAGCAAGGCTTGTGAATCATGCTTTGGTAGATAACTATTTTTAAGATAAAAAATAATCTAAAAAGTTGCCATATGAGATGAAGCAATAATTTATTTTGATAATCTTTGATTTAGAAATATTAGCTAACTTGTTGGATACAATCATTTGGCTTAATTACAATTAATACAATAAGCTAGATCATTGTATTAATTGTAATTAAAGCTATTGATATTATTATAAATATATAAAGCTTATTATTAATAATTAATAGATAAAAAATTAATTTTAACATTTCTATTAATAATAAAAAAATATCAAAACACTTTTTACAAAATCTGATTAATTTTGTAAAAAGTGTTTTTAGTTGCATATGAAAATATATTATACACATAGTCAAGCATGAATACACGATTATTGCTGTCATAAAAATTTTAATTCTCCTTCAATTTCAGTCTATCTCAATTTTTTAAAAATTCCATTTTTGTTTATCGATAGTTCTCTATGCATTTACTAATGCATATTATAATCTTAGTATTTGAGAGTGTTTTTAAATGCCGGTTTAGCTATGTTATTTTTTGAAAAGTTTCCACACAAAAATTTTTTGTTTTTTATTTTTTACTTATCTTGTTGCATTTGATGGGCATTCTTTTTCCCTAGGGCTTGAAATAAAATAATAAGTATATAATCTATATAATCTGTATTTAATATTTTAAATAAACCATATTGATCCAGATCTAAGGCATAGTTAGGATTTGTTTTTTAAAATTTTAAAATAATAAGATTTGCTATGCAATATTATTGGATTTTTATACATTTTGATTGCAAGCCCTTCAAACGTTATAGCATTTTTCACCAATTCTAATGGATTATACTTTGTGAAATATTTGTTGGGATTGTTGCTTTTTGAAAAGTTTGATGTTTTAAAATATTTTAAAATTTCTTCTTTGGGATATAAATTAATACTTCTTTTCCCATATTTTTTGGAAGCTGTTATATTTTCTGGTAGTTTATAGGTATTAATTTTTCCTTGTTTTTCTAATTTAAATAATTTGATATAAATGGTAATTTTTTTTGTGCTTTTATTTTTTATAGTTTGTATTTCTTTTAAAGTAAAATATTTTATCGTCAATAAGTATTATTTAATCCCCTATTTATATATATATCTTGTTATAAACAAGTTAATTTGTCGAACAGGAGTAGAAGTTATTCTTTTCCTTAATTTGGAAATTGAGCTTTATACTAAATAACTATAATAT
>NZ_CP124068.1:0-17939 GCF_030438365.2 [Borrelia] finlandensis | reverse complement strand
TATTTATAGTTATTTAGTATAAAGCTCAATTTCCAAATTAAGGAAAAGAATAACTTCTACTCCTGTTCGACAAATTAACTTGTTTATAACAAGATATATATATAAATAGGGGATTAAATAATACTTATTGACGATAAAAATATTTTACTTTAAAAAAAGTACAAACTATAAAAAATAAAAGCACAAAAAAAATTACCATTTATATCAAATTATTTAAATTAGAAAAACAAGGAAAAATTAATACCTATAAACTACCAGAAAATATAACAGCTTCCAAAAAATATGGGAAAAGAAGTATTAATTTATATCCCAAAGAAGAAATTTTAAAATATTTTAAAACATCAAACTTTTCAAAAAGCAACAATCCCAACAAATATTTCACAAAGTATAATCCATTAGAATTGGTGAAAAATGCTATAACGTTTGAAGGGCTTGCAATCAAAATGTATAAAAATCCAATAATATTGCATAGCAAATCTTATTATTTTAAAATTTTAAAAAACAAATCCTAACTATGCCTTAGATCTGGATCAATATGGTTTATTTAAAATATTAAATACAGATTATATAGATTATATACTTATTATTTTATTTCAAGCCCTAGGGAAAAAAGAATGCCCATCAAATGCAACAAGATAAGTAAAAAATAAAAAACAAAAAATTTTTGTGTGGAAACTTTTCAAAAATAACATAGCTAAACCGGCATTTAAAAATACTCTCAAATACTAAGATTATAATATGCATTAGTAAATGCATAGAGAACTATCGATAAACAAAAATGGAATTTTTAAAAAATTGAGATAGACTGAAATTGAAGGAGAATTAAAATTTTTATGACAGCAATAATCGTGTATTCATGCTTGACTATGTGTATAATATATTTTCATATGCAACTAAAAACACTTTTTACAAAATTAATCAGATTTTGTAAAGAGTGTTTTGATATTTTTTTATTATTAATAGAAATGTTAAAATTAATTTTTTATCTATTAATTATTAATAATAAGCTTTATATATTTATAATAATATCAATAGCTTTAATTACAATTAATACAATGATCTAGCTTATTGTATTAATTGTAATTAAGCCAAATGATTGTATCCAACAAGTTAGCTAATATTTCTAAATCAAAGATTATCAAAATAAATTATTGCTTCATCTCATATGGCAACTTTTTAGATTATTTTTTATCTTAAAAATAGTTATCTACCAAAGCATGATTCACAAGCCTTGCTTCAGGCAGCTCCTGCTTTGAATTTTTATTTCTTTATAAAAAAAGAAGGATTCAAGATCTAATATTGTATTTATATCTCTATCACAACATTATTAATACTTTCCCCCAAAACATTCCTTTTTACATAAAATTAATTATCAAGCCCCCCATTATTATATTTTTATAATTATCCAAAAAATAATAAGATAATTTATGCAAAAAGTCTTTTCTTTAATTTAAAATTTTCTTATACAAATTAGCAACTATTAATCTAGATTTAGCTCTATTAATAGAACCCTTTTATTTTTTTAGTGATTTTTCTTTAGCATTTTTTAAATTTATTTTCATTTTTTATAAATATTTAGGATGATTGGCTTTTTCACATTAGCTACTCTTTTTTATCATTTCTAGTTTTATTTGTTATTTTTAACATCCAAGCTTTCAACTAATACTGAAATATAATATTTATTATCGACATTTTTTTCTACTACTACATTTTTAATAAGTTTATTACTATTATAATACTTCTATGTAGACATAACTTTACAAATTCTATTTTTAAAAGCTTTATATTCATTTTCCATTCTTATTGAACTTTTTTATATTAGCTCTAAAAATTTACCTATTTTTTACTCTTATATTTAGGACATCCTTGCGTTTTGCTTCCTTTTTTAATTTATCTAAAAAATTATTATACACAAAGTTTGAATTAATACATGCGCCACAAATAGTTAAAATATTGGCTTCCTTTAAGAATGGAAATATATTTTTATATTTGCCTGGATTAATACCAAAACTTTTCTTAAGTTTTTCATAAGAATCTTTCCAATCATTTAACATTTTGCCATACAAAAATCTTACACATCTAAATAATTTTAAATAATTTCTCTTGGTTGGTTTTAGGATATATTCTGTTTTTACAAGTTTTATCAGCCACTCATTATTATAATTACTTAGTCTATATAGAACACGAGATAACCTTTAATCCCTACATATTTATTAATTGCCAACGAGTACTAGTTACTAAATATAAGCATAAATGCTGGGCTTCTATTCCATCTTCACAAATTAATGCTTATTTTATTTCTTATGGAAAATAACTATTAATGAATTAATTATAACAAGGATCGCATTACCAATATTCAAACTTCTAAATTTATCAATAATCTAAATACAATATCTTCATTAAAGATCATCATTTCTTAGAAGCTGCTATATATTCCATAATTAAAATTCTTATAAAACCAGAAGCCGTCAATCCCTTTTTATCTAAAATAGAATAAAATTCAATCCAATATTCATATTTCAGCCCTACACTTATTTGTTTGATCGTCATCTTTGATTTACTAGGCTTAACATTTGAAATGTTATTACTAATAATATCCTCGTCACGAAAAGCAAATTTAGACTTGCCAACATTTTGTTTAATAATTTCTTCTAAATCAACTTCTTTGCTTATAGGCATAAAGCCTCCCCCAATCTTGAAAGTTCTAAAATAGTCCTGCTCTCAGGACAATAATCAAAAATCGACTTCTTATATAGCTGAGATTCTGCTATTTTAGCATCTTGTCCAACCTCATAAAGGTCATACCCAAAAGTTTTAAATTGATTCAGGTGTAAATTATGTCTTTTAAAACTTTTATTAAGCATATTACAAATAATCTTCTCATGTTTAACCTTTTTTCTATAAGATTTTAACAAAGAATCAAACTCTTCTTTAAAAATATTAATTCCTTCAAGACTTAAAAATTCTGGAGTCAGTGGAGTAACAACTTCACACATTGCAAGAATAATTCTTCGCTCCCAAAGCTCAAAACTGGGAGATAAATCAAAAATCGCAAATTCAAATCCCAATTTCTCCAATTCCAAGCAAAAATCATCTATCAAATATGGGAAATCTTGCAATTCATGTTGCACATCTCTTCTAAAAGTCCCACTCGGCACACATGGCAAAATATAAAAATTTTTTTGTATTTGCCTTACTACTCGATCTATATCTATCTTCTTTAAAAGAAAATCTTTAATATCCAGCTTAAGAATTTCATGATTAAGAAACCATGTAGAAGAACTTCCTTGCTGTATATCACAATCAACTAATATAACTTTTTTTGTTTTAGATAAGTAACTTGCAATATTTCCGCTTAAAGTAGTTTTGCCAACACCGCCTTTTTGAATATGAAATGCTATTTTCTTCATACAAGCTTCCTTTTAATTATTTTATATCATATATTAATTATTTTATATCATATATTAATTATTTTATATCATATATTAATTATTTTATATCATATATTAATTATTTTATATCATATATTAATTATTTTATATCATATATTAATTATTTTATATCATATATTAATTATTTTATATCATATATTAATTATTTTATATCATATATTAATTATTTTATATCATATATTAATTATTTTATATCATATATTAATTATTTAAATCTCTACCCATGGAAGTTGCTTTTAGAAAATATTTCAATAAATTAGATCTGATATGGTCTTAAAAACCAGTAAACTATTATTTAGAGAGCGTAATCAATTAATTTTATGCAAAAAGGAATGTGTGGAGGAAAAAGTATTAATTATTTAGAATACTATGAGCTTGCTTGTAAGGCAATTATAATATAAATCAAAATGATATTGATCTTTTTCATTAATTGGATAAATATTTTTCCACCAAGTAAAATATTTATCCAATTATGGTATTAGAAATGTAACTCTAAAATTAAGCAATAAAAACCAAGACAGGAATTGTCTGAAGTTACGTTTATTGTTCATGTCTTTGGTTTGGGGGATGCGGGGAGGGCTGCCCGTTCTTATAAAAAATAAAGAACCTAAAAAGCTGTCGTAGAATGAGACAAAAAAGTTGTTTTTATAATCTTTGATTTCTATTGCTATAATTTTATAATTAACTACAAAGTAAAAAAATAATTTATGTAAAAAGTCTCTCTTTGTTTTTTTGATATTTTTTTTTAGTATTCCTTAAGTTTATTTTCGTTATTTTTTTATTATTAGTTTTAAAAGTTTGCTTATTTCCTTACTCTTATGCTTAAGAAATCCTTGTATTCTATCTCTTTTTTTTAATTTCTTTAAAAGAATTTTATATACAGGGCTTAAGTCAATCCATGCATTACAAAAAGCCAAACTATAAACTTTTTTTAGCAATAAAAGCTCTATTTATATTTATTTGAATAAGTAATAAGATTTTGCTTATTTTTTCATAAAAATCTATCTTATCGCTTTAACATTGTGCTATATAAATCCTACACATCTAAATACTTTTAAAAAGCATTTCTTTTGGTTGGCGTTAAAATATATTTTGTATTTACAAATACCAATCTTCTCTTTACCAAATAATGTTTATTTTATGTTCTTTACAGAAAAAAGAACTTTTAATAAATTAAATTATAATAAAAATTAAATTCATTTATCACTAGAATTTACTTAAAATATTCAACCCTCTAAATTTATCAATAATCTAAAAAAGGCATCTTAAGCTATTGCCTTATTTATATTAGAAGTCTCTACCGATATCATAAAAAGTATATTCAGAGCTTAAAAATAAATCTGTTTTACAAACCCACATCCCCACCTAAATTTCAAAGAAATTATAGGCAGACAATTCTTCATTCTTTTTATTAAATTTATAAAAAGTCCTAAGAAACTTCTCTCTTAAGGACTTTTTATAAATGGTTAAAGGTTAAAGATAAGTTAAAATCTACAACAGTTTAGGAAAAAAACAAAATTAAAAATATTTTTTTATTTGTACTATGTATTAATTGATATATAATATCAATTAATACATAGTACTATATTATATCAATATATTTTTAAAGGATAAAAATGCAAAAAGAAATAACAATAAACTATAATGAATATACAATTGGAGGCATAAAAGGAACTTTCTTTGGAAATTCCCAATATGAAGCTAATTATCGAGCAAAAATAAATGGCTTTATAATTGACTTTTTTAAAATTCCCGTAAGTCTAAAGAAAAAATATGAACTTAATATTAAAGCCCTTAGTGATCCTAATTTTTTATCCACAAATATTGCAATGAATTGCATAAATACTTTCAAACTTATAGTTGATATTGTTAATATGCAAACCGGTGAAAATTACGATTACGACACATTTATTACGAAAACAGAAACAGAAAAAATGCTTAAATATGGAACAAAAATAATTGCCGCACTAGCAAGGCACTTCGACGAACAAAACAGAACTAACTTTAATGAAAGCTATTATGAATGGGAAAAAGGCTGGATAGATAAAAAGTGGATAAATTATGAACCAACTGCAGAAGAAATTAAAGAAATTCAAATAATGAATCAAAAATTAAATCCCTTAAAGCCCAAACATAAGAAAAAACCCCTTAATAAGGGTCAAATAAGGCTTTTACAAGCCATCAATAAAATTGAAGAACAATCACAACAACAGACTGCTAAACTAAATGGCAAAACTAAAAAATTAAAAGGAAATCATGGGGAAAAAACCAAAATTTAACATTTTACTTAAAAGCGTTTAATTTTATTTATTATTATTAAATAATATTTACAAAATTAAAAAAATAAAATATTATATATGTAAGGTAGAAAACGATCTGCCAACAGTCCCCAACACCCCTATTAATCCTCTCCAAATAAGATTAGGGGTAGGGACTTCTTTTTTAAAAAAAAAAGAACTAAAACATTTACTGCCTAAATCAATAAGTCTATAGCAAATAAAAAAAATGAAAATCTAAAAAATATAAATTAACTAAAAATTTGCATTGTGAATATAAAATTTTAATAACACCTTAAATTTAAACTAATATTTCTAAATCAAAGATTATAGAAATAGATGCTCAATTTATTTCATGGCAGATTTCTAGACTATTTTTCGAAGAACATTTCCCACTAAGACATAATTTGCAAACTTTACTTAGGGCAGCTCCTGTTTTGTTTTTTATTTATTTATTTATAAGAATATATAATTTTGTTCTAATTTTGCTTTAAAAAAAGGTTAATTTAGAATATAATTTCTATTGCTAAAATGCTAAAAATGGATATAAATTTGGACTAATTATATTGAAAAATAAATTAGACATATATACTATAACAATACTTAACTTTAAATTTTGAAATGTGTTTACTTGTGCTTTTTTGTAGTTTTTGTAAGGTAAATTTTGATTATTAAAATTTGGGAGAAGGGGGCTTATGAAAAAAAAATTTATTATTTCATTATTATTTATGGTGTTAACTTCTTTATTAATATTGGATTGTGATTTATCAATAAACAACGATCGAAACAAGATAGATGGGGCTTCTCATTTTAAAAAGAAATATATGGATAATTCGGATTATCAATGCTTAAGCAAAAAAGAGTCTGGGGCTAAAAATTCTCAAATTAAACTAGATGAGAATAATAACAGAAATCATTCTTATTATTCCAGAGTATCTAATGTTTCAGATTACTATGATAAAACTCATATATCTTTTAAAAGAAAATGATTAATTTTCTTTTAAAAATAAAAGCTTGCTTTGTCTACAATCTAATTTTAAAAGCTTTTAATTTGTATAATAAGTATGAATTTTTCATATTCCTTTTAATATAAATTTTGACAAGACTTTTTATTATAATATGAAAGTAGTAATTAATTTTAATTAATTGTAATTTTACTGATTCTTTTAAAGCCTTTATTGCTAGAAAAAAGAATAATTATTTTTTTTTCGTTGTTATTAGTCTTTTTATTTTCTAAGTAATTACTTTTATATTGTTCTTTTAAATTTTTATTTAAAAACGTTTTTTTAAATCTTTTTTCCCAAATTTCATTAAAGTCATTTGTTTTTTCGGTTTTTCCGTTCATCATCCATATTTTTTTACTATATTTATTTTTAAACTCTTTTATAAAGTGGTTTGAAATGTCTTCAATTTTATATTCTTCTTTATATTTTTCTATTGCCAACTTTAAGTTTCTTAATGCATTTACATAGGTTTTTTCGTTGTTACTTATTTTAAGTATTTTTGTTATTTGCATTTTTTTTATTTTGTGAACTTTTACTAACTTATTTGCAATATATTCTTTGTAAGAAATTTTAGTTATTTTTATATTCTTTTCTTCTATAGAATTCTTTATCTTATTTATATCTTTTATACCTTTAGGTATAACATCCGCAATTGATTCATCTGCAACTGAGCTTTTAGGTTTTATATTTTTTATATTGTTCTTGTTTATAGCATTGTTGATTTCCTTAGAAAAATCAGATACTATTTTTTTATCTTTTAAATATTCTTTTATTTCTTTATTAATTGCTTCTTGAATAATTGTAAAACGATGTTTCCAAAGATTTTTGTTTTGTATATAAAATGCAAAGCTTCCATTATCTTTGCCTAAATGTTTTAGTTTGGTTGTTATTAAGAGTATTTGATTTAAAAATGATATATCATATTCTAAGGTCCTGATTGATATTTTTTTATTATCTTTTGCAAGACATTTATTAACTATATTGTATATTTCTATTGTAGAATATGTTTTAAGTTTGTTAGATTTATAGTATTGTTTGTTTTTAAGATCAATTGCCCAGCATACCTTGAGTATTCGTTGATATATGGCCCTTTTTTTAGTTAAATATGATTTTAGCCTTGAGTGTTTTAACTCTATTAAATTAGCACTTACGTTTTTTTGATTGTACTTTATGATTTCTTCTAATGTTATGAGATTATTAAAATTTGCATTGACATTCTTTTTTATTTTTATTATCATTATCTTATCCTGGCTTCTGAAGTTAAATTTGTTGTGGTTTCAGAAGCTTTTTCAATTATTTGGCTTGCATTCTAAATTCTTACTGTATTACAAACGAAATAATTAACTTTTTACCATATTCTATAGCAATGTTTTTAAAATGTCAATATGATAGATTATAAAATATGACCCATCTTTTTTGAAGCAATTTGTATTTCATGTTTTGTAGATTTTCGGCTCATTATTTTTTTTGCTTGCTCAATTCTTAATTGAATTGTTTCTTTCATGCTGTTTGTAATGGGTTTGGGCCTTCTAAAGTCCATTAGAAAATATGTGCAAAAATCTTCTAAAAGGTAAGGGCGATTGTCTACATGGATTGCGCATTTTAAAATTTTTGATTTTTTAGATATAGTATTTTTGCTAATTGAAAGATTATAAGAATCTTCTAATATATTTTGGAATTCTTTTAAAGAATAAAGTCTTACACCGTTAATACTTAACATAAATACCTCATAATTTTATTTTATTATATATTGTGTGTTAGTTTCAAGGATGTTAGGTTATATGTTGAATACTTTTTTAGGGCGTTTGTCAAGAGCTATTAGATTGTGTAGCTCGGGTAGATTGCAGCAATTTGTCTTTCCTAAAAAATTACAATAATGTGATATTTTTAAGAAATGGGGTTATATTTGAAGCTTGGTTTAAGTATTTTTTTTCAATTTTATCTTCTAATAAGGTGATATCGATTTTGATACAGCTGTTCTCTTGTATAATATTGATGTCATTTAATATAAAGTCTAAGTTATTTAAGTTTAAATTTTTAATCAAAAAATTTGTTCTTTCTAAGAAGGTTAGCTTTATTTTACCCCCCAACCCATTCTCATTTTCAATAAAAGATCTTAACGTTTTTAGAATTTTTTGTTTATTGTTGATAGTTTTTATTTGATTTGAATTTGTTAAGATCAGTTCTTCGTAGATTTTTGTGCTCAGATTTAGTAACATTCTATTCGTTGTTTTAATGTTTGCATTTAAACTTTCATTGGTTTTTATATCGGTGGTATTAATAGTTTTGATATTTGAATAGCTGATTTTTGTTAAAAACGGAAGTTCAATGGTCTTGTCGATGCCTTTTAATAATAAATTAACTTTTTGGTTGTTTGCTTTGTTTTCAAAAAGGTAAGTATTGTTATTTTTTATAATAGGAATAAACGCATTTTCTATATTTTCTTTTCTATAAATAGATCCAAGTATTTTAAGTTCGATTAGGTAAATTTCATCTTTATTACTAGCTTCTAAGTCAATTGTGTAAACTTTGACTACCATCATGTCGTAAACTATTTTAAGTTTTTCTTCACTTACATAGTTAATATAAAATTCAAGTTTTCCCTTTAGAATGTCTTGTGGTAATTTAGAAAATTCATTTGACCTTAATTGCAGGCTAATAATTCCACCTTTAAATGTTTTAAGCGCTATATTCTCTTTTGAATTTATTTGAATAGTTTTTTCAAAATTAAGTTCAAATTTAAAAGCTATTGGGTTGATAATGAAGATTTTTTTGTTTTTTACAAAGTAAGTATTAATAATTGACCTTGGGTCAGTATACACGATTTCTCCTATAGATGCACTTTGAAATTTATATAAATTGGGATTAGATATAATCTAATCTTTAAATTGGTTTTTGTTAGAACAACACCTAATGATAATAGTTTTCTAATTTTAATTCAAGCTCTAAAATTAGAATGTTTTTATTTGAATTGATTATATTATTTAATTTTCTAATTTTTGAGAATTTTTTTTAAAATAAATATAAGATAAATTAAGGGGGGTTTTAATGAATTTAAAATTTATTTTAAAGTATTTTATTTTGGTGTTTTTTTTAGTTTCTTGTCAAACTTATCAAATAGCTTATGATAGGTTTTCTCAAGTATTAGATTCACAATATGATATTGGGGTAAATTATTCTAGAGATGGAATATTTAAGTCTGTAATTTCTATTAAATATGATAAATTGAAAAATAAAAGAGAATATTTTATTTTAGTTAGAGTTGAATCTAGAAATTCTAGTCAAATAAAGCCTGAAAAGATAATAACAGATACTAGATTTGAGGCTAAAGGAGAGTTGGTTTCAGAGGATAGCAAGCGTGTTGTTTATTATAACGATTTTTATGATTCATATTTCCCTTATGATTACACAACAGTGATTACTGAAAAAAATATTAAGGTAGAAATTTATAAATTTATTATTTCAGAAAGCGAATTTATAAGATTTGTTGCCTTGGGGAATGATAATATAGCAGCATTTAGAATTTATGCGTTCAGAAATGATGTTATTGTAAGTTTTAATAAGATTCCTTTTAAAAAGTTTTTGGATGATTTTAATTCAAAAGTTAAATTACTTGGTGGCAGTTGACTTAAATTTAAATAATTTTTAAGCCCAAGTTAAGTAATTATTTACTAAAAGGGATATAGATTAAGGTTATTTAGTATAAACAAGGTTTTTGATATTAGTTTATTATAATATCGACTTTAAAATGTTTTTAATATCACCTATTGTGTTAATCTTTTGAAAAATTAATAAATTCTAGTATCGCTTTTTCATTTCTCAGCAAGAATAGCCCTTCCCTTATTCCATTATGGAATTCTTCAAAGGAAATTAAGATTGTTTTTAAATTTTTATCTTTATCATCTATATTGTCGTAATAAAATATAAAGTAAGGTCTTCCAGTATTATCTTTAAAGCCAAGAAAATTTACAAATATTACTGTTTCTTGAAAATCTGTTTTTAAATTGTATGAGTGACCATTTTTGTATAAAAAAATTCCATTTCCTTCAAGATTTTTAATTTCTAAATTATTGATTGTATTTTTAATTTTAGCAAAACTCTCAATTGCTTGTAAAATATATTTTATTGATGAAAATTTGGCATAGTATATACGGCTATTGATTTGAAATTCTAAAAAGATCCCGCATTCATTTCCGGCTTTAATTACATCTTGCTCATTTTTAATAGAAGTTGCAATTTTTTTGTCAATAACAAGATTGATTTTGAATGTAGAAATATGGTTTAAGGTTTTTACATTGTCAATTGCTAAATTTTCTGCTAGATAGACTTTATAATTAATAAATATCCCTTTTAGATTTTTAATTTTAGCTTGTTTAAATTCATAGTTTATATTTTGAGCATATATTGCTAAATTTTTAATCAAAAATATTAAGAATATAAAAGTTTTATTTTTCATTATACAACTTATTATATGATAGCAGTCTTGAATAATTTTAGTAAGCCTTTTTATCTATTAAGTCTGAAATTTATAAAAATTTTAGCTATAAAACTACTGTTTCTAAATTAAGAATTATAAAAACAGCTTTTTGCTTTATTCTGGATAGCTATATAATAATTGTCTTGCAATTGCATACAATTTTAAATCATTAATACTTTTTCTAAACATTCCTTTTTGCATAGCTTTAATTTATAGCTTTCTATTGCTATGTTTTATAATTAGCTATAAATATAGGCATAAATGTGTAAATTCTAAGCTTTCATCTTTTTTCATCCAAATAATACTTATTTTCTTTTCTTTATAGAAAAGAGTTCTTAATAAATCTAGTTATGATAATGATCTCATTCATTTATTATTAAAATTTGCTTTCAATATTTAACCTTCTGAATTCATCAATAATCCAAAGACAGTAATCTTAAAGATTTATAAGAAAAAATATTTTACTTATAAATATAAGCATTACTTAACCCCTTATTTTGGCTTTGAATAATATTTGATTTTCTCTGCAAAAATCTAATTTTTTTTAAAAAAAAATTAAAATACCTGGTAATACTCAATTATTGAACTAATAATTGAGTATTAAATATTCTCCTTTTTTAAAATTAAAAGAATTTATTATCAATATTTACTTCATACCATACATTCTTTTAAATAAACCTCTTATCTTTAAGGGGTTTTCTTTTTATATAGAGTAAATCAAAAATCAATTAAACTCTTTAACCTAAAACTCTTGTCAAGCAAATATATAAACTTTTTTAACTTATCCTAATTGATAACTTTAACAAAGAATTATCCATCTATAATTTTTATGAAATTTAGATTGAAATGAATTTATTAATAAATGGATTTATTTTGGTTCCGAATATACTTTTAATAATACCAATAATTTTCAGTAGAGATAAATAACTTCTAGAGATTAAAAACAAGGTTTTAAGTAATGCTTATATTTATAAGTAAAATATTTTTTCTTATAAATCTTTAAGATTACTGTCTTTGGATTATTGATGAATTCAGAAGGTTAAATATTGAAAGCAAATTTTAATGATAAATGAATGAGATCATTATCATAACTGGATTTATTAAGAACTCTTTTCTATAAAGAGTACTAAACATAAGATATCATAAAAAAGAATATTTAAAACCAATAAATCAATTGCCTGTCTTTTATTAAAGACGGGCTTTTGCATTGCGATAATTCCAATATATAATTTAAATTTTATTTGTAATTGAAAATATATCATTATTTAGTTCCTCTGTTTTTTTCTTTTTTCTACTATTTGATTGTAAAGTGTGTCTGTATGAGATTTGAGCTTATTTTCGTCTGTTCTTATATTATTTTCATCATTTTGATAATCTAATAAAAGTTGGTGCATCATTTTTGAGACAGTTGTTGTTTTTGTTGTGGATATTAATTTTTCAAACAAATTTTTAAGCTTTTTTAGATTTGAAATCTCTAGTTTTTCTAGATTGTCTTTGGAATATAAGTGAACAATCAAATTTGCAAGAGTGTGTTCAATTGCTTTAAGAGTGTTGAACATGCCTTGCATTTGTCCTGATAACATTACAATTCCTGAAAATTTCTTTAATTGATTATCATTAATAGTATTTAAAATGCTGTAAGTATTTTTTCTATATCTTTTTGCTCGCTCGGTATCAGCGGCCACCTTTTCACCTCGCGATGATGCCCAGCTCAAGGCTTTAAAAGCCTCTGCTTCATATTGTTCTTTAGGGCCTTCTTTCAACTTTTTTTCATATTTTTTGTTATCTGCATGTGTTTTGTCTATTAAATTTCTTAAATCATTAAGCAATATGTTTTTGGGGGTTTGTATAATAGTTTTCTTTTTGATTAGAGTTTTCTTCTTGATTTGGATTTGCTTTTGTCTTAGGTTCTAATTCTTTTTTACTAGATTTTAATCTTTTTTTATTAGATTTTGGTACTTTTTTACTAGATTGATAATTCATATCTTTTTGCCGAGTGTCAAAATCTGGATTGCAAGCTAAAAATAGAAAAATAAATAAGCTCACAATGATTTTATGTTTCACCAATATTCTCCTTACTTGAAATCTAAAATCTCTAATATTAAATATAATCCAATATTCAATATAATACAGTATTTAATATTATATTAAATACTGTATTATATTGAAATTATCATAATAATATTTTTATTTCGAGAAGTTTTATAGTATTTTAAGCTTTTTAAAAATTACTTTGATTGATTTTTATTAAATTAGTTAATAATAAATTTGTTTTGATCCTAAATATACTTTTTTGATTATATCAAAAGAACTTCCCCTATTATAGATATAATTTCTAGATCAAAATAAGGTTTCAAATAATACTTATCTAAATTAGTAAAATATTTTTTCTTTATAAGCCTTTAAGATGCTATTTTTAGATTATTTATGAATTTAAAAATTTGAATATTCGGGATAAATTCTAGTAATAAATGAATATGATCCTTATCATAATTAAATTCATTAAGGGTTCTTTTACATAAAGAATTTGCTATGCAATTTTAATTTTTGTTTGTAACCGCTAATTATTAAAAATAAAATTATTAAAGGTAATTAATGTAAAATTAATTACCTTTAAATATACTTCTTTTAAAGAATATATCATTAGTAATATTAATCTATTACTAATGATATTATTAAATTAAAGATCTATGCAAACATCAGCTTACTTATTATTAAAATTAAAGTTTATGTAAATTATAGGTTAAAAATTTTTTGTAATCTTTAGTAAGAGTGTTAAACCTATCTTTAATAAAAGATAGGTTTTGTATTATAACAATTTCAATATATAATTTAAAGGCTATTATATATTGAATATATGTCATTTTTTAGTTTTTCTGCTTCTTTTCTTTTTTTTTGAGATTTGATTGCAAATATCTTCTACATGAGATTTAAGTTCATTTTCATCTGTTTGTATGTTATTTATATTGTTTTGATAGTCTAATAAGAGTTGCTGCATCATTTCTGAGACTGTTGTTTTTGTAGATAAAGATTTTCCCAAATAATCTTTAAGCTTTTTTAAATCTGAAGTCTCTAGTTCTTCTAGATTATCTTTTTTGGGATATAAAAAAGCAACTACGTCTTCAAAATCACTTCCAGGTGAGTTAAAGATGTTAAATATGCCTTGTATTTGGCCTGATGACTCTGCAATTTTTGAAAAGGTTTTTAATTCATTATCATTAATAGTATTTGTTAAAATACTATAAGTTCGATTTCTATAGCTTTTGGAGCTTTCAGTGTTTTCGGCCACCTTTTCGCCCGGTAATGATGGCCAGCCCAAGATTTTGAAAGCCAACATTTCATATTGGGTTTTAGATTCTTCTTTTAGCTTTTTTTCATATTTTTTGTTGTCTATATAAGCTTGTTCTATTAAATTCCTTAAATTATCAAGCAGTGTGTTTTCTGTTTTTTTATTAAGATCTTCTTCTTGAATAGAGTTTTCTTTTTGATTTGGGCCTTCTTTTTGAGTTAGATTTGCTTCCGTCTTAGATTTTAATCCTTTTTTACTAGATTAATACTTCATATTTTTTTGATTGGTGTTGAAATCTGGATTGCAAGCTGAAAACAGAAAAATAAATAAGCCCCCAATGATTTTATGTTTCATAAATATTCTCCTTAATTAAAATCTAAAATCCAATATCTAATATAGTCCAATATTAAACATAATCCAATATTAAATATAATATTGGATTTATCATAATAAGCATATTATTATGATAAGTTTTATATTAATTTGAGTCTTGTAATATTGATTTTTTATAGAAAATTTTTATTTAATATCTAGAAATTAAATTTCTATAAATCAATATAATGATTTGATATTTAATAATTTTTGAGAAAAGATAAAATTGGCATATGCTTGGGCACTTATCAGGCAAACAAAATCCAAATAAAACTTAAAGCTAATATTATTAATAAACATTAAGCAACGTTCTCATATATAGCCTTTGCCCATCTTACTACCAAAGTAAACTATAAATATATAAATATACAAGTTTATCAAAATGCTATTTTTACTAAACTTAAAAAGCGCTGCTAAAATAGATTGCTCTAGAACTAATATATACCCATGCGTATCTTAATCAAAATGCTTATATCTAAGAAAACATAATTCTCTTATACATAAATAAGGCTAATAAACTTCATTTTTAATTTACTATTCTGATTATTTTCCCTGTCAAACAACTTAATTGAACCTTTAGATCGCTCAGAATCTAAATCTAAAAAGAATTTATCAAAATATTTCTTAGTATAGCAAGATAATAAAAGTATGTCGCAACAACTATCATATTTCAAACTGTGGAAAATCTTTTCTATATTATCAAGCAACCGGAGCTCAGATGTATATAACCTTAAATTAGAAAATTTGCCTTCAGTAATAATATCATTAGAACATATCCCACAACTTTCTAAATGTTTAAAATTTTTGAAAAAAAGTTTAAACAGCTTGTTCTTACTATAATATTTATATGTTCAGGTCCACTATTGATCAACAATATTTTAAAGTTAAGAAAGAAATAAAAAGTATATTTTAAGATAATTTTTATTTTTATATTAATTTTTTTATTCTACGTAAGAATTAATTTATTAATAAATAAAGATTAGATTTCTAAAATCAATAACATTTTATGTATGTTTTGTTTTTAAGGTTGTGCTTACTTTGTATTTCATTTTGAATAAATTTGTGGATAAAAAATGAAAAGCGCAGCTATAATGGAAGTTATTTGGGGGGATAAAAATATGTGAAAAGGGGTGTTTTAATAATGGTGCCATAAAAAATGTTTTCAATTTTTATGGTTTAATAGAAGCAATAAGCTTGACTGTTAATAAGGATATGGGGTTATAGCAAGTTGATTTTAGATTGTAGTTTTTGACTTTTTTGAAAAATGAGTGTTAGTGATTGGCCTATAAATACAAAATACATACTAATACTAATCAAAAAAATAATATTTTCAAAAGTATATTTGGGTGTTTGAGGTTTTTGTATAATAAAATGTTAAGTGATAGCATGGAATATTATGAAAAAGTCAAGAAAAGTTTTAGTATTAATCCAGGTAAATATAAAAATAAATTTTCGTTTTAAGGTAGGCTGATAGCTTAGCTCTTTGTAGCGCATGGATTAACCCAAGCTCTGCATCATATATATATGGGCTTATAAGTTAATTATCGTATAAATGGAGTAGCATAAAAACCATGTATCATGCGAGATTTTTTATAAATATTTTCAAAAGGTCCGTAGTTGGAACAGGGAAGTTTTCAATTTTTTTTCATCACAAATTCTTTTAACAAGGAGAAAAATGGATTGATTTGTTTTTATTAATAAAGATTTGAGGGATATGTTTTGGAGATTTTCTATGAGTTTGAGAAAATCAAGTATGATGAATTTTGCAGTGATTTTATGTTTGTAAATTTTCTAAAAAAATCAAAACTTGTAATAAAGCCTTATTACATTGAGCTTGGGTTGTTAAAAAACCAGCAGCGTGTTTTTGTGTATTAATAATATGGCTTGTTTGATTGAGAAGCGCGTAATAATAGATTTTTTAGAAAATTATATAAGCAAATATCGGATTTAGAAAAAGAAGTATTTAAATTTTATTCCAAAGATTTGGAGATTTGGATTCCGCAAAGGTATTGTAACTAATTGGATTGGGTTTTATATAAAAAATAGAAAATTGAAAAAATTAGTAATTCTAGCCAACAGAATTGGGCGATTTTTAAAATATTTTGCTATTTAGATCTTGATCTGTATTCAATGTATTAGTAATTCGGTAAATTATGTGAAGGCAGTAGGTTTTTGCAACAAGAAATTATCGAAGAGCAAATACAAAGAGTTCTTTTGGCTAGGCATGGAACAGTTAATGGCACAAGATTTGTTAAAAAGAGCTAAAAATCGAGAGGCAATTCTTTGTAAAGGCTTAAGGCGAGTAATATAATAATAACTATTATTAGTAGTAATGCCACTTATATACACCCTCTGTTATGTTGCTAATTAGTAGAGCTTTAAAATAGAATTACAAAGCCTTTTTACTTTTATTTACTATAAAAAAATAGGATATAAATAGCAATCTATTTGATGTAGACAAAATCAATTATGTAGCAAAAAATATATTTGATTTTAAGATTATAAATAGCAAAACTTACATATTAGGGCATTTGCATCTTTAAAGCTAAATCGAAACAATCTAAATTAATATTAAAATAACTCTAATAGGCTTTAAGCTACTATTATAAATTTGATTTTTGATTTTTTATCAAAAAGGAAGACTTGCAGAAATTTAAATACTCTAAGACATTATACATTGATGTAAAATCAAATATATAAAAATCTACAAAAATACTAATAAATTGTAAAAGTGAACTATTGATGTCTATATTTTCAATATATCTGGAAATTATTATTGGAGTAAATTATAGAATGTGTTTGAATTTGTAAACTGTTGTTCAATTAATAATAATTTATATCAGAATTGAAATTATGAGCAGTTTTGATATTTAGATTTTTCATATGGTGTAACAGACTTGTAAAAGTCATAATAATTTTAAGTAATTTTTGCCATAAGAATTGATAAGATGTTCACTAATTGGAATGAATTTATATGGCCATTTTTAAAAAAGTCAAAGCTTTAGCTTTTTACGTTACATTTTGAGCTTTTTTTAGAGTTAAAATATCTATACTATTAAAAAATTATAT